>JAFDKD010000151.1 GCA_019307165.1 Deltaproteobacteria bacterium
GAAAACAGGCTTTGGCCCATGATGACTTTGGCTGACTTGACGTAATCCTGCAGGCTCCACCTTCCGTTCGGCTTATCCGGAAGCGAATTGAGGTCAACCTCCTCGCCGTCCATGACTTTGTGGACAAGCTCCACGATGTCGGGTCGCTCCCCCCTGGCAATGGCGATGATCGGGTCGTCGTATGCATCCGCTATGCAGGAATACATGCCCTTCCGCTCCAGCATGATCATGTAGGCCTGGTTGAGTATGGGGCGCAGTTCGTCCGGCGGCCCGTTGGAGATGTTGGACAGGCCGCACGTGGACTTGGCGCCGGGTGCGATATCCTGAAGCATCTCCTGAAAGGCCAGCAGGCTCATGAGTTGCTGCTGCTGGATGTTGACCGGCGTCACGATGCCGTCCACGAAGATATCTTCATTGGGAACGCCGGCCTCGTTGGCCGCATAAATAAGTTCCACCGCCAAGGCGGCCCGCTCGTTTTCGTCCCTGGGAAGCCCGTCGGGTCCCCACATGAGGGCGATCATGTTGGCCTTGTACTTTACCGCGAGCGGTATCATCTTTTCATACCGCTCGGGCCGGCACATGATGGAATTGATGATGGCCTTGCCCTTACACGCGGCCAGTCCCGCCTCCATGGCTTCGATGTTGGATGTGTCCAGGCAGAGCGGGGTGCTGTCCCCGATGGCGTCCTGCACCGTTTTCACGATGAACTCCATCAACTCGGGGCCGCCTTTTCTGGCCGGGCCCAGGTTGATGTCGATCCAGTCCATGCCCTTTTCTTGCTGACGTTTCGCCTCTTCCACGATGGGTGCGGGGTCCTTCTCCTTAAACGCCTTGCCGATGACCCGGCTGATAACATTTAAATTTTCTCCGATCAATAACATGGGTTCGCTCCCTCTTAGGTCTACAGGATTTCAGGTTTCACATGGCGCCGAAAACGCAATCTACGCCATATCCTTTAGAAACTTGGGTATCAACGACGCATCCCGCGGCCCGATCAGGATTTCCCAGCCGGGAAGTTCTTCTTCCATTTCCCCGCTGATCGCGGCGGAATAGCCCGGAATAATCACTTTCCGGTGTTTGATTTTATCCGCAATACCGCTCTTTTTCACAAACGACCCCACCATATCGCCGGAAAACTTTCCGGCCGCCCATGCGGTCATCACCGAAAGCCCTTCCGTGTCCATGACCATGAGCCAGCTGGGTACGCGGCTGCCCTCGATTTCCCCGCTCACGATAAAATAAGTGAGAGAGAAATTGGTGGTCACCAGCACCGGCGAATCCTCGCCGGGACCGCCGACCTCGTAAATGCCCTGGGTCACGGTCATGGGCCGCTGCGGATCGGTAAAAATATTGAGCCTCTCCAGCAGCAGGGGAAAGATGTTCTCCCCCGTGAAATCCGAAAGCACGACAATGCCCGCGTACTTGGCGATGAGCATGCCGGCCGCCATGGTTTCCACGTCCAGGTTACCGGCCATTTCGCAGGGAAACGCGATGGTGGGAAACCCCAAGGAACGGCTGCCGCCCTTGAGCGCCGCCCGTCGGATGACAACCTGGTCCTCGAAGGCCTGCTTCAGTTCCCGGGATCCGGAATCCAGCACCAGGTCCTTCACTCCCATGCCTGTCAGTTTGTCGCTCAGTTCGATGAGGCCCTCCACACTGTCCGCCTTGACCGCCAGCGGCAGGTCGGTGTCCTTGGCCAGGGCGCCCATGTCGTCCGCGGTGGCCGCGGTGGCCGCGTAAAGGAGCGGCCGCTTGAAGGCGGAGGCTTCCGCGCCGGCCTTGAGCACGTCGGCCTTGTCGCTCATCAGGATCAGTCCGAACTCGCTCTCTTCGGCGATTTTCTTGGCCGCTGCCGCAAACGCGGCCGCGTCTCCGCCGGCATCCTTCAGGGCGACCATTTCAGGTCTCAGGTTCAATCCCACACGCTCGAACTGGAGTGCGTTCCACACCTTGAGCTTGCCGTCCAGGGCGGCCGCGTCCATATCGGAGGACACTACCGCCGCCAGGCCCGTAGGGCTGTAAAAGGTTTTTTCGTGTCTGAACATCACCGTTTCGCCGCCGATCGTCAAGGCTCGGGCGCCGGCACCCAGCTTCACCGGGCGAATCGGCGGCGCCGAGGCTTCGGCCAGCTGCTCCTTGGCCTCATCGGACACATAAGGGCACGCATCCAGTTCCGCCTTTCCGGAGGCCAGATTCATGGCAAAGGCAAGACAGGTGGGGACCCCGCATTCACCGCAGTTTGTCTTCGGCAACATCTTGAAAATCTGAATTCCAGTTAATCCCATGTTTCACTCCTAATCACGATAGAACATTCCAGGGGTTGGGTTTCCCTCTTCACCGATCCACTAGCCGACAATGGGATCCATCTTCAGGGCAGGATGGTCCTTCTCCTTGAGAAAGGCCAGAACCGTCTCCTCGTCCGTCCCCACGGTCTCATCGGCGATCTTATCATAGAGATCCGGCACGCCGAGGACCTCTGCGCGTTTATCAAGGCGCTCCTTGATCTCCTCTTTCAGCGACTTGGGCATCCAGACCATGCGGAGGAGCCCGCCGTCGCCCACCAGGAATTTCCCTTGGGTAATATTAAATTTGCCGTGACCCACGAACCCGGGCGAGGACTGCCCGCCGCCCATCACCCCGGCCAATGTCGAGAATTTCATGCCGCAGGGGGTCATCCCGGTGTAATCCCTGTGTACCGTCATGACGCCGTTACACCCGGGCAGCACGGCCGCAATGGCCTCGCAGCACCCGCAGGTCGTCATGGGATCATTAACCACGCTGTAAAAGTTATAGTGGTCTATGGTCTGCCTGGAGGCCTTGTATATGAATTCATTTACCCCCTTAAACTGTCCCATTACCGGATCGAGGACCTCTCCCTTTTGTACCGGCTGGTTAGGCCCTGTGGGGTTGATTTCAAAGGAGGCCTTGCAGTCCATCCAGTTGTAGGCGCCGCAAAGGCCTGTCCGCTCCGGGCTCACCATGCAGACATGACTGGGGGCGAAGGACTGGCAGAGGGTGCAGGAGTAAAAGGTCTCCACGCTTTCATCGGTCATGGTCTCAACCCGCTCATCCCTGGTCTTGTATTCCCCCCGGGCCCTCTTTGTCAGGTCCTCCACGTCCTTTTTTTCCGTGTAGAGGGTTACCTGCACCTTATCAAGGATGCTCCCGAAGTCCTGATGCAGCTTGGCATGAAGGATGGTGCCGATATCCTTGAGGGTAAAGCCCTTCTCTACGGCCTGATCGCTCACCCTGATCCACGAGATATCCCTCTGTCCGATGTGCATGATATACTGGGCATAGTTGATCAGATGGTGGATCTGGCGCTCCAGGATGGGCTCGAAGTCCAGCTGCATCTCGCGACCGGCCACCTGCACGTAAATGCCTAACGGCAGGCGGTCGCCTTTCTTGATATCCGTCACATCCTTCCCGATGACCTCCACCTTGCCGTCGTCGATATCATTCATCTCGGCCATCTTGCACAGCTCGGTGCACTGGGTCTTGCCGCCGCCCATCTCAAGGAAGAGATCGTCCTTGCGGACCCGCTCGCCCTCAAATGCCGGGCCGTAGGAGAGGGGTATGTCGATATCGGCGATGGTCACCTTGAGACCCCTCACCTCTATGGATTTCTGGGTAAATTCGTCGTGGGGCACATTGGACACAATGTGCTCATAAGTACAGATACCGGTGGGCAGGATTTCGGGAATATCCGTATCGGCAATGGTAGGAAAGCCCCAGTTGATGACGCCGGCCGCATTGGCCGCCCATTCCGCATTTACGTCGCCCAGTGCATTGACAAATGCAAATATCCTGTCCTTCTGGTAGGCCAGCATCTTCTTGTAATCCCCGGGCTCGATGCCTCCGAAGGACATGCCCGCGCGATTGGCAAAACCGACGGCAAACACGGCTGCCGAGATGTCAGGACCAAAGGAGACCAGCCGGGTGTTCCACCCGATCTGCACCCCTTCCTGAATCAGCTGCTCCGTAAAGGTCGTGCCGTTCTGGTTTGCGGCCATGAACACGTATATGCTCTTCAACTGATATTCCTCGGCGATCATTTTGGCCGTTGCGGAATCCGGCGCCGCCCCGACAATTGCCGCAAATCCGGGCGCCGAACCATCCACAAATTCAACGCCGCGTTTTCTCATGATCGCATCATCGGCCGCACCCAGCCAGATCTTGCCGTTTTCCACGTCCGGGTCTTCCACTTCGGGCTGGTAGAAATCGGGGTCTTCCACGTACCGGATGGCCTCCACGATCTCCTCGGCGAAAATCGCTCCCATGCCCGCATCCAGTATGGGACCGAGATAGGGGAGATTACAGACGTTCTTGATGTGGGGGGGCAAGAGGGCCCTTGAGAAGTCCATGACCTGTTTGGCTGAATCCAGATCCGTCACCTTGATGCCGGTCAGGGAATATATCACCGGCAGAAAATATGCCGTGTTGGGAAACTCCAGCTTCTGGGCTCCCCCGTATTTTTCCAGGGCCTCCTGGTATTTTCCTTCCGCCTTGGACACTATATTGTAGGCGCCCTGGATTACCGCAAATGCTACCATCTTTGACATGCTATGTTTCCTCCCTTCTTAAGAGGTGTTTTTTCACTGTTATGCCGCTTCGAGATCGCGGCGGTCGGACATGTCCATGAGGACCCTCTCGCGGGCCTTGTCAATGCCCAGCTCCTTCCGCTTCTTATCAATGTGCGCGATCATCCGGTGGGCGTGGTCGATATGATCTTCCGCCATATCCCACATGCCGCCGTAGAGGCCTTCCAGTTCTTTGAACAGGTGATTCTTAAAGACCGGCGACCCGTCAACGGGCAGGCGGCCTCCGAATACGGTATACACGCCGGCGGTCACAAAATAGTGCCCGATGCTGATGGCCTTTTCACTCATCCATTCCGGCGCTGAACCGGCCACGGGCAGATCGCTGATATCGTCTCCCAGCCCCCCGGCCTTGACCACTTCGGTAGCGGCCAGGAGTATCCGGCTGTTGTCCACGCACGATCCCATATGGAGAATCGGAGGGATGCCCACGGTCTCGCACACCTCGGCCAAGCCGGGACCTGCGTAGACCTTTGCGGCCTCCGGTGTAAGAAGCCCTGCCTTTCCGCAGGCGATTGCCGTGCACCCGGTGGTGAGAACGATAACATCATGCTTGATGAGTTCTTTACAGATGGTGATATGCCCCTCGTCCAGAGAGGTCCGGGCGTTGTTTCACCCAACCACGCCGGCTATACCCCGTATCCGGCCGTTGATGATGTTGTCGTTGAGGGTATAGTATGATCCCCGGAAGGTGCCGCCCAGGTGATATTCGATGGCCTCGTAGCTGAAACCGGCAACCAAGTCCTGCTTGACGTCGGGGATGATGACCTCTTTTTCCCTCTTGGTGAAATTCTCGATCGCGGTCCTGACGATCTTTTTGGCATCTTCAAACGCGGTATGCTCGTCGAACTCTATATGAATCGTATCTCCCGATTCGATCCGGGCCCTCGGGTTGGTGGTAATGATCTTGGTATGAAAACACTGGGCCACATTGGCTACGCTTTCCATAATGCACTGCACGTCCACCACCATTGCGTCCACGGCCCCCGTCACAATGGCCAGCTCCTGCTGCAGGTAGTCGCCGCACAGCGGCACGCCGTGCCGCATCAGAATCTCGTTGGCAGTACAGCAGATCCCGCTCAACTGAATGCCTTTTGCACCTTTTTTGTTAGCCAGATCCAGGAGTTCGGGGAGTTCGGCCGCCTGTACGATCATTTCGCTCAACAGCGGCTCATGGCCATGTATAACGATGTTGACATGGTCTTCCCTTAGAACACCCAAGTTAGCCGAACTCTTAACGGGGTAGGGACAACCGAACATGACATCCTGAAGGTCGGTAGCGATCATGGAGCCTCCCCAACCGTCGGCAATGGCCGCCCGGGAACACTGCTCCACAAGGTTTTCATAGTGCTGGTCCACACCCATGTGGGTCCGGTGCATGATCTCGACAATCTCCCGGTCGATGCCCCTTGGAATGACGCCCAGCTTTTTCCAGAGTTCATACCGGGGCGCCGGAGCCCGTTTGACCGTGCAGACCTCTCCCTGTTGCTGGCCCCACTGTGCAAGGGCAGCCTCTCCGACCTCCACTGCAATCTCATCCATGTCCCGCATCAGGGTCTCGCCGTCTTTCCCCTCCACGGTGATATCCACCCCAAAATCGGGGGCGATCTGAAGCAGCTTCTTGGTATCTTTAATCTTGTAATCCTTGGTCTCTTTCCTGGCGGCCGCCAGGAATGTCTCCGCCACGCCCCTTCCATGGTCGGAATGCGCCGCAGCCCCTGCCGCCACCATCCGTGCAAAGTTCCTGGCCGCAATGGTCTGGGCAGTAGCACCGCAGAGCCCTTTCCGGGTGTCCTCACCTTCGATTCCCCCCTTGGGCAACGGAAGCCTGCAAGGGCCCTGGGAGCAATTCTTGCAGCAGGTCCCCTGGGCGCCGATGTTACAGGCCTTCATGGTCTGAGCCCGATCAAAAATGGTCTCTACCCCCATCTCCCTCGACCGGACAATCATCTCCTGGCTTGCCACATCAATGGCCAAATCCTCGGGCCTGGGCGGTTTTTTCTCCTTTTTAACCACGCTCTTCTTTTTGACTTCTTCTGCTGTCATTGTTGAGGTTCCTCCTCTCATTATTCGATTTGAATGTTTCTATACACGCTTATGTATTCGGTTCACATTACTCGTTAATTTGTCTACCAGGGTGGGTTGTTGACTTGCGGCGGTCTTGGGTCTCTTTTTTCCCTTACGTGCTTTTGGGACAGCTTCTTGCTTTGTCATTTTGAGACTCCTTTGTTTATTTTTTTTTAATCCTTCTTCATATACGC
>JAFDKD010000008.1 GCA_019307165.1 Deltaproteobacteria bacterium
AAGATCTATTCACGAAAGAAACAGGGCTAAGGCATCAGAGGGCTGGGGTTGCAAAGACACGGGGGAGAGCCTGATGAATCGCGGCGGCAGCCGTATTGTGGAGGCGGAGCGGTGGATGCGGAAAGCCGTTGAGGCGGATGTCAGGAACGGTATGAGACACAACCTCGGATTGGATCACGCGCTCTATGGGGAATTTTTCAAGCGGCAAAGTGACAGAACCAGGGCTCAGGAGGAACTGGGCAAGGCCGTCGAGGTCCTTCGGGAATGCGGCGCGGATGGTTGGGTGGAGAAATACGAGAAGGAACTGGCGGCCCTTTCATGACCTGTGCCTGCAGGAACAAAAGTAAAGATCCGGGTCCATAGGACCAGGTTTTGCAGATGGAATACGATCACTTCAATGCGCGTTATATATTGGACACAACTTTTTTGGCCGTATATAGGCGGGGAAGAGGTACTGGCCACAAAATTCATCCCGGCGATGCGGGAGCTGGGTTACGATTTCATGGTTGTGACGTCTCACGGAAGCCTTGAATTGCCGGATGAAGAGACCTACAAGGGCATCCCCATCCGACGCTTTCCTTTCCAATCGGCCTTGGAAAATAGAAGTTTTGTGGATATGCGAACGGCACTGCATAGGCTGGCCATCTTGAAGACATCATTCGCGCCCGCTTTGATTCATATCAACTTCACCGATCCGAGTGTGTTTTTTCACTGGCAGACCATTCGCGCGCACCCTTGCCCAACGCTCGTTTCCACGCGTGTTGCAATGAGCGCTGAAACCGCGACGCCGGATTCCCTTTTAGGAAGAACCCTGACCTCGGCTGACTGGGTGACCACGATTTCAAATGCCATGCTCCATGACCTGCATAGACTTGCTCCGGAGATAAAGGAGCGGGCGTCGCTCATTTATAACGCCTTGGAGACGCCCCAAGCGTCCCCTCGCCCCCTTTGCTTCGAAAACCCGACCCTCCTGTGCCTGGGCAGGGTTGTGGACGACAAGGGCTTTGACATTGCCGTCAAAGCGTTGCCGCGAATCATCGAGAAGGCGCCGAAGGTACGATTAATAATTGCAGGAGACGGACCGGCAAAGCCTGACCTGATGAATATGTCAAATGCGTTAGGGCTATCTGATGCGGTAAAATTCACCGGCTGGGTGAACCCGGCCGGGGTTCCGGACCTCATAAACACAGCGGATGTCGTCATCGTTCCGTCTCGATGCAGAGAAGCCTTTGGCTTAGTTGCCTTACAAGCGGCGCAAATGGGCAGGCCGGTCATTGCGACGCGTGTCGGTGGGCTTCCCGAAGTAGTACTTGATAATGAAACAGGGGTGTTGATTGCCGGGGAAGATCAAGCCGCTCTTTCCAATGCCGTGCTGGAACTGCTGCATAATCCCGCTAAGGCTAACAGGTTGGGGGAGTGTGGACGCTTTCGTGCACGGCGCATTTTCAGCTGGGAAAGCTACCTGGGAAAATATGATAAACTCTATCAACAAATCATCCGGAAAGGAGGATACGATGATAACCGCTGATTCATGCTTTTTGCATAATGAGGCTGAAGTTGCGGCCGAAGTAATGGACGGCGACGCTGTTTTAATAAATCTGTCGACCGGCGTTTACTACAGCATCAGTGGTTCGGGAGGCGGCATCTGGTCCTTTTTGGCCAGTGGACAAAGCCTGCGGCAGATTGCAGATTCCGTCGCGGAACATTACGATGTCGATCCTGACCGGGCACGAGCCGACGTGGAGAAACTAATTTCCCGGTTGCTGCAGGAAAACATTATCAGCATCGCGGGTACGGAAGCTAACGAGGATATTGACCATTTTCCTTCGCATGGGAACAAACAGACTTATGAAACGCCGGAGCTTAAGATCTATCGTGATATGAGCGATCTTCTGGCCCTAGACCCACCCATGCCGAACTTGTCCGATATACCGTGGCGGGAGCCCAATGACCTTTCAAGTGATATTGACAAAAAATAACACCGCCGGAAATGGCCCATTTGATTCCTTTCCGGGCGGAGAATAAAATTTTTGTCGAATATCGACTGCCGTATGGAACCCTGCAATATCTTAGTTGGAGTCGTTGTATTCACTTTTGGCTCATTTGCTTGTACGGCAATTTTCCTAAAGTATAGCAGAGCGTTATATGTCAAAACCATTGATCAGCTGTATTATTCCCGCTTTTAACAGCGACAAATATTTGGCCGAAGCTTTGGACAGCATTTTGGCCCAAACCTATCGACCTTTCGAAATTATTGTCGCAGATGACGGGTCGACGGATACGACCGCGGAAGTGTCGGAGGGCTACGGGGACAGAGTCAGGTTCCTAAGCCAGAAGACAGCCGGTCCCGCGGCGACCAGAAACTTTGGACTTCAGAACGCCAAAGGCGATTTTGTTGCCTTTCTCGACGCTGATGATCTGTGGCACCCCGAAAAACTTTCCCTGCAAATGTCTAGGTTTGAACAGCAGCCGGA
The DNA here is from genome assembly GCA_019307165.1 of Deltaproteobacteria bacterium. GTDB lineage: Bacteria > Desulfobacterota > DSM-4660 > Desulfatiglandales > Desulfatiglandaceae > JAFDKD01. The sequence goes on from JAFDKD010000008.1 coordinate 2,475, forward strand.
ACTCCACCTGTGCGTAACGCACGTGAAGCTCATCTGGACTCAGACACTTCGTGAAGAACAGGAGCAGTACCAACATCATGTCAGGGCAAAACCCGTCCCCGGGTATGCGACTACGACCCTTTTGGCGCGGCGCGAGGCGTTCCGCCGCATAGGCGGGTTCAACGCGGAATACTGGTTTTGTGATGCCACCGATTGGTTTATGCGCGCGAAGAATGCCGGCCTTATAATGGAGTTGTTGCCCGATGTTCTGACTTATCACCGTATGCATGAAGGCAATTTGACGAGACGGAAAAACGAGGCCAGTCGACATGAATTTCTGACAATTGTAAATAAAGCCATACGGCAACGCTGCAATCAGTGATTTTCCTCGCACAGAGCCTCGCTGCAAGGAAATTATCGATTCAACGATTTCGGTTGATTAATTCCGCCGCCATACCGGCCGATCGTAATCGACTACACCCTCAAGCAAAAAGTGACGCCGGATGTGGAGCACGTTTACCGGCCGAATTAGCCTGGAACCTCGCGTTCAGTCACAATCCTTGACAAGCCTCTTTTTTTGAATTTCAGATGAAATGGTTTCCGCTATCATCCGAAGGCCTCTCGGGCTGTTGTGGGCATCGACCGGGAAGAGATACAGTGACAACGGGTCCTGATCCGTCTCCAGGAAAGTCGCCAGGTCGATAAACGGAATCCCTAAACCCAAGCAGGTGTTTCCCACAAAACGGTTGACAGCCTTCAAATGCATTTCGTTCAGTTGAACGGCATCGGGGATCATGACCACAAGAAGCCCGAAATGATGACGTTCGGCTTCTCTCGCCATTTTTTCAAGGGTACGGGAGAAGGCCTCAAGCATTTCCTTTTCCACAGTGCACGTCATGATTGCATAGTTCTTGTTTTCCGGACCCAGTCTGCGTTTTCTTTTCTCGATGCTCTTCAGGTAATCGTACCCTCCACGGTGGCGGTTTTTGTATTTGAACAGGGTGTCCGCGTTGTGCAGAAAAGTCCATAAAACAGACTTATTGCGCAATTTGCTGTTTCCGGGCTCGGGTTCAAAGGGGTTTTCGCCGGAATATGGCTCACCCGGTCGATAGGGAGGCGTGGATCTGCCAAGATCGTTGAGATAGATGCCCAGGATCACCAAGTCAGGACCAAAGTCAACGACCTTGTTCTTGAGTTGCTCATAGTATTGCCACATATTGTATCCTACAACAGCGCAATTGATCACCTCACTGACAATCCCCTGATCGTTTAAAATCGATTCCAGTTGTTTTGGGTAGGTATCTTTCAGCTCCACGCCCATACCAAAAGTGAATGAGTCTCCGATCACCATGATTCGGCGGACTGACGCCGGCTTTTTAATGGAAAGCTCAACATCCCTGAACCCATGGGCATTGATCTGGTACAATTCACCCAAGTGCCCGTACCCCCTGGCCCCGGGCACCAGTTCGTACCCGAGGACCGGTGAGGCGCGATGTATCTGAACCATCCCGGGAGATGCCAATGGCGGGCTCCAAATTCGTATAGCTCCCTCAATCGCCGCCAGGGCCACAACCACGGAAATGCCCACGAGAAAAGTGTTTTGCCAACCATGGCCGACCAGCAAACGCAGAAAAACCAGAGGCAGCAGAAAAGAAAAGGGGGTAAACAGGCTGTTGGCCTTGATGGTGATGCCTGCAACGGTTATTCCGAAGCCTCCTGTCACCATGATAATGGGGACGGTAATAAGAAAAATAATGATCCCCGCATCCAGCACCGGCAAAACAAGCCGGACCAGGGCTGAATACCGGTCAGTTTTCATTGGTAGATCTTTTCCGTTTCCCGTATATACGACTTGATGCCCGAGCATATGCCGTCGGCAATGCCTTCCCGGTATTTCTTGCTCCGCAGTCGTTTCTTGTCTTTGGCATTGGTGATGAACCCGGTCTCAATCAGGATGGACGGCATGTTGGCGCCGATCAGCACGTAAAAGGGCGCCTGCTTCACCCCCAGGCTTCTCGAGGTTTTGTAGCGCTTCTTGACCTGCACCACCATTCCCCTTTGCACCTGGTGGGCAAGACGGCTGGATTCATGCAGTTTGGTGTTGAGCATGAGGTCATTCAAAATAGTCTGCAGGTCGCTGATGCTTTTCTGGGAAGTGGCGTTTTCCCGGGCAGCCACCATAACGGCCCGCTCGTCCGTGGCCATGTTCAGAAAATAGGTTTCCAGGCCCCAGATCCGCTTGTCCCGGTGGGCATTGATATGAAGGGAAACAAAGAGGTCCGCCTTTTTCATGTTGGCGATGGCGGTCCGCTGCTCCAGGGTGAGAAATTTGTCCGTATTGCGGGTCAGATGGACCTTGCAGCCGATCTGTTTTCTGATCTTCACGGCGAGGATCTTGGCCAGGTCGAGCACGATATCCTTTTCTCTAACGCTGCCGACCAGGCATCCCGGGTCCTTTCCGCCATGACCGGGATCGATGACGATCGTCCGCACATTCAATCCCAACTGCCGCGCCAGGGACAGCGTCTCATCGGGGGTGTCGGCCTTTCGGACGCCTTTTCTGACATTCGCGCGCCCGGTTTTTGATTTCGGCTCTTTCGAGGGCGATTCCCCTTTGAGGCGCCGCACGTCCACAACGATCCTGAAGGGATCATACAGGTGGAAGACCTTGTACTGCCCCACGCTGACCATGTCCAGGACCACCCGCGCCGTGTCTGGTTGGTACTGCCCGGCCCTGGCCCGCTGCAGGAGTCCGTCCCGGATGGGAATGTGCTTGTCGATTTCCGACGGCACAAGGGTCTTTTCGATGTCCACGTAAAGCCTGGAGGGCTTTTTGAGACGGGAATCGGCCTTGAGCAGCCGGTGTTTATATTTGGCGGGGTTGTCAAGGTCGATCACCACCCTTGTATAGTTGGGTGTGGACCAGTGGCGGATGTCTTTGAGGGAAACCGACGCCGGTCCGGATCTTTTGGACGGAGGCGTTTTCCGCACGTCATGCTGTTTGCTCAGGGCCACCTCCAGCACATCCAGGCGCTTTTTCGCTTTGACGCGCATGTCGCCATCGGGAAACTTGACCTCTACCTTGAGATATTCCACATAGGCCTTTGAAATGTTGCGGAATTTATTTTCGTAGATTTCACCAATCGCATATTGGGCATCGTCGGCCAAACGATGTTTCGGGTATTTTTCAACCAGCAGCCGGTTCAGCCTTACGGCCTCGTTGAGGTCCTTCAAAGATCCCGAATACCTGTGGAGACCGGTGTGCAGTCTGGCTGAATGGTAAAGTGCCCACGGGGCCTGATCCGATTTGGGATAAGCCTTGTAGACTTTCGTATATCGATTGATGCAACGGACCCAGTTATCGCGGTATTTCTTCCTGGCGGAAGACCCGTCCAGTTTTTTCCGGCATCGATCCGCTTCCTTGATGAGCGTTTTCGGGTGGCCGGCGGTCCCGGCGCGGCAATCGCTTTCATAACCTGCAACCAGTACAAGCGCCGAAACCACCATGAAAATGATGGTCTTGATCTTAATAGCGTTCATTTGTCCTTGATGACGAATTCCTTCAAACGGCTGAGTTCGACCAGTGCTTCCAGGGGCGTCATACCGGTAATGTCCAATCCTTCCACCCATTCGCTCAGCCTGCGTTCATCGCCGCCGAAAAGATTAAGCTGCGCGGACTCGGCGGTCCCATGGGCGCCGGATGCCCGGGCCAGCCGGGGGAAACCGGATGGGGACAACTCGTGCTGCTCAAGGGTTTCCAGTATCTCCTTGGCCCTTTTCAATACCGGCTCGGGGATGCCCGCAATTCTGGCCACCTGTATGCCGTAACTCCGGCTCGTACCGCCCGGGACCAGCTTCCGCAAAAACACCACCTGATCGTTCCACTCCCTTACCGCGATATTGTAGTTTTTTGCCCGCTGTTTGGCGGCCACCAGTTCGGTCAGCTCGTGGTAATGGGTGGCGAACAGGGTTCTCACGCCCAGGTCCTCGCGGTCGTGCAGGGCCTCTGCCACGGACCATGCAATACTCAGCCCGTCGAAGGTGCTGGTGCCACGCCCGATCTCGTCGAGAATCACCAGACTTCGGGGCGTGGCGTTATGGAGGATATTGGCGGTCTCGCTCATCTCCACCATGAAGGTGCTCCTGCCCCGGGCGAGATCGTCCGATGCGCCGACGCGGCTGAAAATGCGATCCGCCATGCCGATAACCGCACGGGCCGCGGGGACGAAACTCCCCATCTGGGCCATCAGCACGGCCAGGGCCGTCTGCCGCAGGACCGTGGACTTGCCCGCCATATTGGGGCCGGTAATGATGAGCAGCTGCTGCTCCGAGCCGTCCAGCCGAATATCGTTGGGCACGAACGCCTCATCCCTTACGGCCAGTTCCACGACCGGGTGCCGGGCTTCCACGAGTTCGATCTCGAGCCCTTCCCCGATTTCGGGAAGGCAGTAGTTGTTTTGCTGGGCGACTTCGGCCAGGCCGGCCAGGACGTCAATTTCCGCCACCAGTTCCGCGGTGGCCTTGATCCGACGGGTTTCCCCCGCGACACGCGCCCTGATGCGCTCGAAAATCTCCAATTCAAGGGCCACGCGCCGCTCCTCGGCCCCGAGCACCTGCTCCTCTCTGGCCTTTAACTCGTCCGTTATGTATCGCTCGCCGTTAGCCAGAGTCTGCTTTCGCACATAATCCTCGGGAACCAGATGCAGGTTGGCCTTGGTCACTTCGATATAGTACCCGAAAACCTTGTTAAACCCGACTTTAAGACTCGATATGCCGGTCCTTTTCTGCTCGTGCGCGGCAAATCGGGCGATCCAGCTTTTCCCGTCCCTGCTCAAACCGATAAGGCGGTCAAGTTCCTCGTGGTAGCCCTCGCGAATGATACCCCCGTCTTTGACGGCCACCGGAGGATCGTCGTGGATGGCCTCCGCAATCCATTCGGCCACGTTGTCCAGGGTGTCCATCAGGCCGGCGATTTCAGACAGACGCATGCTTGCCGTGGCCCCTGTCCGCTCTTTAATCCCCGGCAACCGCCGTATGGACCTCTCAAGGGACAAAAGGTCCCTGGCATTGGCCCTTCCCAGGGCAATCCGGCCGTTCAACCGCTCCAGATCGTAAATATCTTCAAGTTCCTGCCGGATATCCTCTCTCAACAGCGTATCGTCTTTAAAACAGGATACGGCGGCCAATCGGTTGCGTACGGCTCCCGACTCGATAAGGGGATAAATCATCCACCGTTTCAGCAACCGGCCGCCCATGGGCGTGATCGTACGATTCAGAACGTGGTAGAGCGACCCTTTGACGGATTGGCGCCGCATCGTCTGCAAAAGCTCCAAATGCGCGCAGGTGGCAGCGTCCAGATACATGAAATCTCCCACCCTATACGTCTGCAATTCCTTGATGTGTTGGGGCGTTTCCTTTTGCGTTTCCTTGAGGTAGAATGCCAGGGCCCCGGCCGCCCTAATGCCCTCGGGCATGTCTTCGCACCCGAACCCGGCCAGCGAGCGAACGCCCAATTGGTCCTTGAGGAACCGCTCGGCCCGGTGGCGCTCGAAGGCGTCCCCGTCGAGGACCTCTATGCGGTAATCGGCCGGAACGTTTTGTCTTCCCGGCTCGCCCCCTTCCGGCAGCAAAAGCTCCGCAGGGGAAATCCGTTCCAGTTCATCGGAAAGTTCTTTCAGCGAAAGCACTTCGGTCACCCGAAACTCGCCTGTGGAAAGGTCCGCATGCGCCAGGCCCCAGCGCCCCTCCCGGCCGGAAGCCGCGGCCATGTACAGATTGCGCGTCTCATCCACGTCGACCTCGTCCACGACGGAGCCCGGCGTAACCAACCGCACCACGTCCCGCTTGACAATCCCCTTGGACGCTTTCGGGTCCTCGGTCTGCTCGCAGACGGCCACCTTGAGGCCTTCGCTTATCAGGCGCGAAATATAGCCTTTCGCGGAATGATGGGGCACGCCGCACATGGGAACCTTTTCCCCATTCAGGGTCCCCCGGGAGGTGAGGGTAATGCCCAGCACCTTCGACGCCGTGCGTGCATCCTCGAAGAACATTTCATAGAAATCGCCCATACGGTAAAACAGGATGGCATCCGGATAGTCGCTTTTAATGCCCGTGTACTGTTTGAGCATTGGCGTCATCTGGCTCATTCGGCTTCTCGTAAAAATCCTGTCACAGAGGATTCGGTTTTGAAACCTCCCCCATAGGGGACCTGCAATTACCGACTCCTGCAGATAATGCACCCATTAGGTGTCGGGTGTCAGGTGTCAGGAAAGAATTTTTTCTAAGCAAACGATGGGAAATAAAGTGGGGGCAATCCCAGCAGCAACACACAACGGCATCGAAGCCCATTATTCAGACTGACACCTGAACACTGACACCTGAAACCTTATTTCAACATTGGCATAGCCATAGAAACATGATCACGCCCTTAGGACGTCGTATTCCAGAACTCAACAAATGGACGACTTTGTGACTTGCGCTCCGGGCCGCGACAAGCTTCGGCGCAGCGATGAGGGTTGAGGATTCCCTTCGGCCCGCCTCAGAGGCGGACTACGACGCGACAGGCGGCACAACATATGACCTGAATCTTGCAAGATCCAGGTATGATGGTTTTCCGCCACCCTCTAGACGGCGAGGACGGGTTTTTCCGCGGAAGCATCCATCGGGCGGATGGTGTCCCACTTTTTGCACTGGGGGCATTGCCACTGTAGATGACTTGGTTCAAACCCGCAATTGGCGCACTGAAATCTGAGATACGGCAGATCCAGGCGCTCCAGAAGGGCCGTGTACGCCGCCATGGCCTCATCCGAATTGCCTTTCCGAAGGAGCAGATCGCCCTTGAACCTTGCGGCTTCCCACAACGAAGGCGCCAGTTCCAGAGCATGTTCCGCCTCTTTCAGAGCGCCTTCGATGTCCCCCTCGTTAGAGCGATATTTGGCAATGGCCAGATGGGTGAATGCATCGGCATTTGCCTCGGCGCATTTTTTCAGAAACGCCTCCACCGGGCGCAGGTCTTTCATTTTGGCATATGCCCCTTCAAGTCGATTATAGGCAAGAAATGTGAACCTGGGAGAAACCTGTATAATTTTCTCCCATATGGATATGGCCTTTTTGAAATCTCCGTTCTGGAAATGAAGGTCCCCCAGGTGGAGGTAGGCGTCTACGCACTCCTTGTGGGTGGAAATGGCTTTATTGTAAAAGGACTTTGCCTTGGCGGGGTCGCCGGCCTGTTGCTGGGCCTTGCCGCTTTCCACCAGATGGTGGGCCATGATGTTCTTGTGGTCGCCTTTGGCGATGCGCGAAATCTTCTGCCTGGTCTTGAATGCCTTGTCCCAGTCCTTCATTTCCTCGTAGAGCCTTTCCAACTCTTCCAAAACCTCCACGTTGGACGGGTCCTGCTCTATAACCTGCAAAAAGGTGCTCAGGGACCGATTGAAAAATCCTCCCTTTCGATAGTCATATCCCAAATCCACCAGGGCTCTGAGGCGAATGTGCGCGTCGAGCTTGGGTCTCAAAATGATGCTCTGCCGGATGCGGATCGCCCTCTCGATATCGCCTTTGGACCTGTAAAGATTCCCGAGGGCCACATAGGTTTCAATGGTGTCTGAGTTGACCTGTACCGATTTGGTGAATTCTTCTATGGCATGGTCGTGATCGTTTGAAAGGATGTAATGAACACCCTTCAGAAAGGCCTCGTCTCCGTTGGTCCCTTCAGCCCGGCCCTTTTTATGGCCGCTCCGGCACAAGGCCGCCCCGAGTACCAGGCCGAACCCGAAGGCAATGATCAGCCCCAAAAAAAGGCGCTGATTGCCGGGCTCCATAAACCATTGTCCCAAGGATTCCAACATCGATTGTCTCTACTCCTCCGCCTCGCCGGCGGGGCGCCGCGATCCCTGACGATGCAAAAAAAGGAACCGGTTCGGCGCAAAACCGGCCGCGTTTCATCCGGGAAGAGGTCACTGGACTTCGGATGGTTGCTCCGCTTCCTGCACTTCCGTCGTGACCGGAAGATTTCTCAAAGACTTCAACTCTTTGTCTTTCTCTCCGGCCTCTTTTTGGAGGATTTTGATCTGCTTCTTGAGGCGAAACCGCTCGACAATCCCATACAGGGCCGCGAATACGATCCCCACCAGAAAAGAAATGATCGTTACCAGGTAGATGGTCATTGCCGCGGTCTGATAACTGTAGAATACAAGATCGATACCCAGCTGGATTCGCGTGGAGAATGCGTCGTGATTTTGAACGGCCAGAATAATGATCAGCAAAAGGAATACAACCAGCACTATCATCCGTAGATACTTCATCGATTTCCTCCCGATTCACCGATTGCTTGAAAAAAAGGCAGAAGTTTCAAGTAGGTCGCCCGTATATGTTCCGGTACCACCCTTACTTCTCCCAGGACGGTCATGAAATTGGTGTCGCCGTTCCAGCGGGGGACAATGTGAAAATGCATGTGCGCCTCGACACCGGCGCCCGCAACTCTCCCGAGATTCATGCCCACATTAAACCCCTCCGGATTCATAACGCCTCGCAACGCCTCGATGCTCGATTGCACCATTTCGAGCAGGTCCAGCTTCTCGTCCGCCCCCAGGGGATCCAGATCGGGTGCGTGCCGGACGGGCGCCACCAGCAAGTGTCCGTTGTTATAGGGGTAACGGTTCATCATAACCATGGACATGTCGCCCACGTGAAGAACCAGTCGTTCCTCGTCCCGATCACGGTCTTGACCCGGGCAGAAAATGCATTCCCCGGAAGACGGGTCGGAAAGAATATACTCCATTCGCCAAGGCGCCCAAAGCACACTCATGATGCCGATTCAAACCTCCACGATCTCGCTGTCGATGGTTTCTCCAAAATCCAGGAGTCCAATGGAATGCCTCCCGCTGAAACTCAACCCGCTTGCGGTGCCGGGATTGAAAAGCAACACCCCTTCCCGCACATGATTTGTCGCCTCATGGGAGTGCCCGTAAACAATCACATCCACGTTGCTAAACTCTTTCCAGACCCGATCTTCGAGGCCGGCGCCGCTTCCCGAACCATGGATAATGCCGATGCGGTAAGGGCCCGCTTCGATGACTTTTTTTCTCGGCAGCCGCTCCCGGACTTCGAGCGGGTCCATATTCCCGCAAACACCGTGAAAGGGCCTCTTGCTCAGAAATTCCACCACCTCGGCGGAGACTACATCACCCGCATGTAAGATGAGGTCCCTGTCGCTCAGGAATCGCCGGAAAATATTTTCCAACTCAGGGGTGACTCCGCTCAGGTGCGTATCTGAAAGAACGCCGATCTTAATCCCCATTCCAGGACGTTTCTCCTTGTACTTTCGAAAAGTTGCAGGGAGTATAGCAACATCGCCGGAAAAGACAAGGCATAATCCGATTGACCCGCTAAATCCGGATCTTGCAGGTAAAAACAATTGACCCTAACGGCTATTTTTTGTAATGGAGAAGACATGCCTATATACGAGTTTTACTGCAAAAAATGCCACACCATTTTCAATTTCTTTTCCCAAAGAATCAATACGGATAAAATGCCGTCCTGTCCGCATTGTGAAGATGTGAAGCTGGAAAAGCGCATGTCTATTTTTGCAACGCCGCGGGACCGGGGCGATGAAGACGATATGCCTATGCCCGATATGGATGAGGCCAAACTGGAAAAGGCCATGAACGCCCTGGCCGGCGACTTCGAACAAATGGACGAAAACGATCCGCGCCAGGCCGCGGATATGATGAGGAAGTTGACGGACATGACCGGCCTGAACCTGGGGCCCGGCATGGAAGAAGCCCTGCAACGGATGGAGGCGGGCGAGGACCCCGAAAAAGTCGAAGCGGAAATGGGCGATCTTCTGGAAGACGAAGAACCTTTTACAGTCAGGAAAGCCTCGGCCGGGGCGGCGAGACGTCTCCCTCCCCGAGTGGATGAGAAACTGTATGATTTGTGAGTAAAGTTCAGGGTTCAGGGGTTCAAAGGTTCAGGGTTCAGGGTTGAAGGAGAAAACCAGCCCTAAACCGGGAACCCGGAACGGGGAACGGGGAACCTGTTTTAGAGGTTCAGGGTTCAGGGTTGCGAGTTGCGGGTTACGCGCTAAGGGGTGGTTGGTTTTATCTCGCAAAGAACGCCAAGATCGCAAAGGCAAAAAAAGCCCGGGCTTTTTCTTGAATGATTTATCCAGGGATTAGGCGGTCCGCTTTCGTCTGATGGCCGCCACCTGACGGGCATTGTTTCCTATTCTCAATTCGGTAAGAACCAAGAACGAGGAACCAAGAACCAAGAACGAGGGACCATCTACCACCTGTTCAGCATCCAGGATCTAGTATCTGGAATCTTGCATCCCGCATCCCGCATCCCGCATCACAACGCCGTCAACTCCACATCCCCCCATGCCGCCATACGGTCTCCCGCTATGACCACGCCGCCCAGGAGTCCCCCCATACGGTCCGCCCACCCGGGCACTTTTTCCAGGTCATCCGCCCGCTGCAGCCTGTTCCCCAATGCCGTTGCGGCCGCATCGGCCAAAGCGCAGGAAGGCGAAAGAACGCAAAGGACGTCCATTACGCCCGTATTGAGAGAATGCCCGATGCTCGCCGATGACGAACAGATCCCCATGGGCATCTGCTCGGGCGGGATACGGAGCCCCACCTTTTCGCTCAACGGCGAGGCGCCCGCGAAAATGGAGATGGTTGCCGGACGCGCGACGCGAAGGTAAATGTCGCCGCCGTTTTCAACGACGACCTGGTCTGTATGCCTCAACAATCCGCTACCCACATGCTGGGCTACGGCGCCCGCTACGGCGGCCATCGGGCCCACGCCGGCCCGTTTCCCCGCCCAAAGCATCTCCTTGACAATATCAGGTGCATAGGGGTCGTCGGGCCCGGGAACCAGCATTACGGCAAACTCGGGGTGCTCCCGGATATAGGTTTCCAACCGCAGCCTGCAATCAAGCACCAGGTCCCTTGTTTCCGTCTCCAGTCCGATGCAGGCGGAGACCCACAGATCGGTCTGCTTTACAGCGACCCGAAACGAAACGAGGTCGTTGGACCGGACGCGTCTTCGATAGGTTCGGTTTGTGTATGCATTAACCATGACTAGATTGGGATTATAATGTTTTTTTATTAAAAACAAAATTGAAATCAGATTGATATCTCTTCCGATACTGTGCTATAATAAAACCTTTAAGTACGCGGCAATAGATCTGAAATGGGGGGTGCACATTGGATTTCGTATTTGCCCAAGAACAGCTCAGCGCCATTGAAGACGTTCTGAAAGAAGAACTCATGGAACTTGGTGTCCACTGCGTCTGCATGATCGATATGGCGGGCAACATCGTGGCAGCCCTGGACGACGACAGTGTGACCCACGATATTTATTCGCTCGCGGCGCTTGCGGCGGGAAATTTCGGGGCCGTCAGCGCCATGGCCAAAATCATCGGGGAAGAAGAATTTTCATTACTCTTCCATAAAGGTGAAAACGAAAACATTCATTTCAGCAAAATTATGACCGATTTTCTGCTGATCACTATTTTCGGAAAAGAGACGTCTCTCGGGTTCCTGCGCCTGAAAGTCGCTGAATCGGTGAGGAAAATACAGCGGATTCTGGAACCTTTCCATGCCGGATAGGGCGTCCTCCGGCTTGCTTTTGTGGAATGGGATAATATGCACACATAACTTTCGAGGAATACTGACTTGGCATTTGTGAATTTAAAGAAAAAGGAGGTCCAGGTCAAGATCGTCTACTACGGTCCCGGCCGGGGCGGTAAAACGACCAACCTGGAAAATATTTACAGCAGATTTCAGCGCCGGATCAAGACCAAAATGGTTGCCATCAAGACACATGGCGACAGGACGCTCTTTTTCGACTTTCTGCCTTTCGAACTGGGCAAAATCCGGGGCTATGACGTCCGAATTCAATTGTATACGGTCCCCGGCCAGGTAAAATACAACGCCACGCGCCGCCTGGTCCTGAGAGGGGTTGACGGCGTTGTTTTCGTTGCGGACTCCATGGCGGTGAGAAGGGAAAAAAACATCCTTTCACTCAAGAATCTCCAGGAAAATCTGTTCACTTATAAGAGAAGCATTTTCAAGATCCCCCTGGTCCTGCAATACAATAAAAGGGACCTGGCCAAAGAGGGAATCCCTGTTTTGCCGATTGCGGTGCTCGAAAACGACTTGAACGCCCAACTTAAGGCGCCCTCGTTTGAATCCAGTGCATTGAAGGGCGTCGCTGTGGTTCAAACCATGAAAAAAATCATACTGCTGACCATGACCTTCCTGGAGAAAGAGTTGAAATAGGAGGTGACCCTTGTGGCCCGGACCCAAGACCCTGCGGTAAAGCAAGAACTGGAAAATCGTTTAAAGGATCTTTTCGATGAATCGAAGACCGTCCCCGACGGCTTCGACGCCCTTCAGGACACCGGCGAATTTCCATTGAGGGGGTTGAAGGCCCTGATCCTCTCGATCGACTGGGAAATCAACGATGAAACACTCAACAAACTGGCGGACGAAGTGGAAAGGCTCAAAGCCACCTTTCCGAACGATAAGGTCCTGTTCTTGTTTCTCCAACTCCTGGCCTCGGTGGCTCGCTATTTAAAGGCCAACAAGGAGAAAGCCCATCCGGATGCGGTGAAGCTCCTCAATTCCATATACATCAAACTGGATAAGGTCTACCTGGCCAAGGATATGACCCAGGAAGGCAGGAAGCGCATCCTGCTCCGGGAAATACGGAAATTCAAGGCCCTGAAGGAACGTATTGCCGTGCAAAAGGCCGCCGCGATCGCCGCGTCCGGACTACCCGCGGAAAGCGGGGAAGCGGCGGATCGGAGATTTCAGCGCGGCCAAAGGCATGTAGCCGACCTCGAGGAACAGTCGATCGCCGCACGCATGGACGGCATGACCCCGCAGGAGGCCCTTGCCGTCGCGGTTGCAGAAATCAGGAAAGCGATTCGTATCGAATTTGAAGCGCTGAAACTTGAACTTCGTTCACGGGAGCACTGATCATGGGAGGCAAATAGATGGCATTTTCCTCAGGCGATATCTCTGCAATGGTCTTCAAGCGTGTGATCAGGAACGATTTGGGAAAAATTACCATCGACAGTCGAGTGCTGGGCGTCCTTGTGGAACTCGATGGGAAAAAAAGCGCAGGCGAAATCGCCAAAAGGGTCGGAATCGACGACGCGGGCCTCCAGGCGATTATCAGGTACTTATTGGAACAGGGCCTCATCGAACCTGTCGAGGGCGCCGTCCCCCTGCTCACCAGGGACTTTTTCCATTATCTCAACGCGGAATTATCCATGGCTGTCGGACCCCTTGCCGAAATCCTCATTGAGGACGCTGTGGAGGATATGGGCTTTACCCTGACGGGTTTTCCCCGCCACCGGGCAGCCGAACTGATCGATTCACTGGCCAGGCAGGTACCCAGAGAGGAAAAACGGATAGAGTTCCAGCAGGCCATGCTGAGACGGATACATGAGGGCAAACTGTAAAGGGGCTCGTCCGGAATCGACTTTTTTATTCCAAATGAAGGGTTAATCGACCGGCGCACGCCTGTTGCGATCGAAAAACAGAGCGTTGCCGGCGGGAGGCTGAATCATGATAATCAATTGTGAAGAATGTGGGAAGAGATATCGCATCGATCCGGACAAGATCAAGGGCGACCAGGCCCGTTTCAAATGCAAGGCCTGTGGAAACCTGGTCACCGTGACAAAACCGGGCCCGGAAATTGAGCGGTCCATGCCGTCCGTCCCCGTATTGGGGCCCGCGGCCGAGGATTCAGGGTCGCCACCGCCTCCCGATGCGGAGCCCCTGGCCAAGGAGAGGCCGGAATTGAGGGCCGGGAAACCCGGGCGCAGCCGCAAGCGGGGAATGGGCCTTCGAAAAAAAATGATTCTTCTCTTCTTTTTCGTCCCCATCGTCCTGGTGGCTGTGGCCGGCGTTCTCTACCTGTGGCAGCTTGGGGAACTGTCGTCGTTCCTGACCCGCGAAAGCTCGCGTCTTTCCACGCAAATGGCTGAAGAGCGCATCGCCGAAACGGCGAAATCGGTTGCGCAGCAGGCCAGGCTTTACCTGTTGAGCCACAAAGACCTGATGGAGGAAAATTTCAACAGCGACCCGATATTCAAGGGCGTCAGCGTGCAAAAGGTGGGACTTACCGGATATACGGCGCTATATGAACTCCCCGGGGAAGACGGCATATGGCGCACCTGGGCCCACGCCAATCCGAAGATTATCGGCATAGATATGAAAAAACTGGCAAAACCCCTGGGCGATAACTTCCCCGGTTTTTGGGGGGTTTTCACGGGGGTGAAAGGAAGAAAGGAATCGAAAGGCTATTACACCTGGAAAGATCAGGACGGCGCCGTCAGGGACAAGTACATGGTCTGCACGCCGGTTGAAGGTTTCCCTTACGTCATCGCCGCTACCACTTACCTGGACGAATTCACCATGCCCATCAAAGTCATGGAGGCCCGCGCCGAAAAATCCGTGAAACGGACCAAGACCATCACCCTTTTCATCTTCGGCGGCACCCTGCTCCTGATCGGGCTCATCGTTTCCATTTACGGTCACCGGTTGACCCGGAGGATCAAGACCCTGACGGAAATCGCCGATCGCATCAGCGTGGGCGAACTGGACACGGAAATCGATATCAAGTCAAGAGACGAACTCGGGGGTCTGGCCGAAGCCATTACCCGCATGCAGGACAGCATTCGCCTTTCCATAGAAAGACTGCGCAGGCGAAGATAAAGATCCGGACCGTTTATGCCGCCAAGGCCCGCGCCCGACGGTGCGGTCTGTTTGTATTTTCGGGAGTAGGTAGAAAATGGTTATTGTCCCCAGAGAAAGGCCCGTAATGACGGGCCTTAACAGCTTTTATCTCGACATCGAGCGCTTGCTGGAGCATTACCAGGGGGAAATCGGCGCGGGCGCCATCCACTTCTTGTCTCCAAATGCCGAAGCCGTATTTTTTTTTGACAAGGACGATATCCTTGGCGGGGCCTATCAGGGCAGGGAAGAAGAGGGGAACGGCAAGCAGGCCTGGACGAATATGCTGAAGGTTTCAAAGGTCGGCAGCTTTGCCGTGGACATTTACGAAATCGACCCGGAAAAGGTCTATTTTTGGGCCAACATTCCCTCGGGGCAGGAAATTTACAGAGACCTCAGCACCGAATTCACCGACCTTGAACGCCTGATCAAGAAGATGGCATCCGAAAAGCTGACCGGATACATCAATGTGTCCATTGGGAACGGCGATGAAGGCGGCCTCATCTTTTTAAGCAACGGTGAGATCGTCGGCGGCTCCTATTCCTGGGGCCATGGCAAAATAAACGGGTCCTTGGAAAACCTGTCTCTTCTAATTCAGCGGACCGAGGTTTCCAGCGGCGTCTTTCATGTGACCCGAATTCCCGTGAAACCCCAGCCCGGGGAAAAAGCAACGCCGAAAGCGCACGGGCAGCCGCCCGATGTATTGGATTGGCTGGCTGCTTTGCTGAAAGACTTTGACCAACTTTTTTCGGAACGGAAAATAAAGGTGGATTTCCGAAGGTTGCTCCGACATAAATTTATAGAAAAAGCGGATAAATTCCCTTTCCTGGACCCCTTTGAGGCTGAATTCGAATATGCTGAAGGGCGTATTACCTTCACGGGGCAGGCGGGCCATGACGAACTGCTGGGGGCCGTGGTCCAGTGCGCACGGGAGATGGCAGCCGAAACGGGCATTTCGCCTTCGTTCCAGACGCTGCTCGATGCCTGGCGC
>JAFDKD010000152.1 GCA_019307165.1 Deltaproteobacteria bacterium
ACAGAGTACGTATTGCATCTGGACGTTTAAAAAAAAACGACTTCGGTTGTATTCGACTTCAGTTTGATTCATAGGTTGAAATCCGAGCCCCCTTCGAGGGGGCATCCTGATGCCGGACGTTTATCCCGCGGAGCGGCTCTGCGGGAGGAGACTCACATGTCCATACTGAGCCTGTCGAAGTATGAAATCGATTTGGGCAACAGCCCATCAAAATTCCATATTCGATATTCGGTATTTTCTTTATCTATATCAGGCAATTCGCAAATCAGTCGATATCCAGCGCCGCCTTTACACCTGCTTCGATGTCACGGAGTTTGCGGAAGGGGAGGGCCCCCAGTCGTTCGGTCAGTTTTGATCGGTCGAGCGTGGTGATCTGGTGGCATAGGGCCACACTGTCCTTTGTCAGGCCCCCGATGTTTTTGGACAGCGCGATGGCGGTGGGGCCTCTTTTTGCCTGGGCAGCAGAAGTGGAAACCGGGACAACGATGACGGAGCGCCATGTCGGCGTTTGGTTGAACGCGTTGTGCGACAACACGATCACGGGCCGCCGGCCTTTCTGTTCGGAACCCGACCGAGGCGACAGATCAGCCCAGTAAATGTCTCCTCTTTTCACAGCCCATTCTCCGGTTCCGAAAGGAGGCGGGCTGTAGAAGCATTCTCCAAATCCGCGTCCATGTCATCCTCGGTTCCGGCGTATTCGGCCGCGTATTCGGCAATGGCATGATGAAGGGCCGCTTTCTTCCGCTGCTGAAGCCAGAAAGTAATTGCCCTGCGTACCAGTACAGTCGCCGGCGTGTTGGAACGCTCAGCTTCGGAACGCAGTTGATCGTAAAGATCGTGAGGGAGCGGGACGTGGAAGTTCCTGACATTTTTGGCATTCATGGCCTATCTCCTGCCATGATCTTATGGCATGTAAATGCCAAAGTCAACTTCGATATAAACCCGAACGTGTAGGAGCAGCTTCAGCCGCGAATTATTTTGTTAACCACGGATTACACAGATTTCACAAATAGCACGGGCAGAAACTTCCGGGGGTTTCTCCCCTCTTTTCTAAAGAGGGGTCGGGGGAGATTCTCAGGATGATGACAAAAGGGGAAATCCTTTATTGGTTTTCCCCGATCTCATCAAGAATGTGGCGGATGTACTCAAGAGGCGATAGGGACATGTTCCACCTCGCGCAAGATATGGGGGCCGATGTATGGACTGAGGGCATCGGGAGTAACCAGTTCGATGTTGCGGCCAAGGAGTTCTTCGAGAAAAAAGGAAAGCTCCATGAAGTTATCGAAGGTGTGTTTTTCGGGCATGAATTCCACGAGGATATCGACATCGCTCAGGGTCGTCTGTTCATCCCGAACAAACGAGCCGAAGAGCCCGATATCCCTCACGCCGAGAAAAACGAGTTGGTCTCGCGCCGCCTGAATACGACGGATTATAACCTCCCTATGATTTGCCTTTTTGTCCATGGTCAGCCTGCCCCATTGAATACTTCTTTTAAAGAATACAATATATACCCCTGGGATGCAATAAAGTCTGTTTGGGCGAGTAAATTTATTTTTTCCTCTGTGAACTCTGAGGCTCTGTGAGAGACTTTTTTTTGCGGCCTTGGCGTTTCCGACTTCGCCGCAAAACATTTTTCAACCACGGATTACACAGATTTCACAGATAGCGCGGACACAACCTTCCGGGGTTTCTCCCCTCTTTGAAAAGAGGGGCGGGGGGAGATTTATGTGATTTTTCGAATTTTTTCCTTCACCCATGAGCGCACCAACTGGGCCCGGTCTATTCCTGAGCGTTGCGATTCCCGGTCGATAACCCTCACGTCCCTTGGATCCAGCCTCAACTGGATCAGTTTTTTGGGGGGCCTCGTGAAGTTCAAACCGCCTTCCCGCCATCCTTCAAAATCCTCAGGCTGATGGGTTTCCCAGAATTTTGCGAGTTCGTCGTCATCCATTTCCGGGATATTGGATATCTTTTTCAGTTCATTCATGGCTTTTTCGGATGGCATGCCGAAACAGTTGCTGCAAAGCGGCATTTATTCGTCATTTTCTCTGTGAACTCTGAGACTCTGTGAGAGACATTCTTTTTGGCCTTAGGGTTTCCGGTGTCATCACAACACATTTTAACCACCAGCCTTCGCCAGTGTACCTCCGTTATTGAGCAACAGCCTCCGTCCATAATAGCGGTGCCATACAGCCAATCGAAGTTTTGCGGCTTCGGCCCGGCAGGCGGGTAACGCGGATTGCACAGATAGCACGGACAGAAACTTCCGGGGGCTTCTCCCCTCTTTTCTAAAGAGGGGCCGGGGGAGATTTATCCAAATCCGCTTTTTAATTGTAGGAGCGTCTTCAGCCATGACAGCAAATCGGCGAGACCTCACTTCATAATTCGAAATTCCTTGTTCGACCTTCCGTCGTGCCAGATTTTGGACAGCAGGTATTCGGTATCCTCATATCCTAATTCCATATCCGTGCTATCCGCCTGTCGGAGCGTAGTGGAGATCCCGCCGTTGTTGGGCGGGGGCCGGGCCGTAGCCTCAACCCCCCCCCCCCATTTTTCGTATAGTGCTTGCGGGATGTACAGACGCGCTTGTTCAGGTATGGGTATAGATTGGCGAAGGCCGGTGTACTCCGCGTGCCGGGCCGTAGCTTTAGCGAAGGTCGGTGGTTGAAATTGATTTATGGAAGACTGAGTTCAGCTGCGTCTATCCAATCTTCAAGATCGACATTCAGAACCATATTTCGCCCTTTCAGCTGGGCGAGAAATTCCCAGGGGTTCCATTTCAATTCATGACAAACCTCCATCAGGCTCAACTCTCCTCGGTCGTATTTCATCAGCATGCGATCCTGTTTGTCGGCCATGAATCCCTTTCGCAGAATTTCCCGCAGGTATGCGGAACGGTCCAGATGGGTTTCCTCGACAAATTGCTCGATCTCATTCAAAAGGTCTTCAGGTATTCTTATGGTTGTCGGTTTTGCCATATTTATCCTCCATCAACGAGATCAATGCATCGGCCAGGATTTCCGGTGAATATCGTCCTATTGTTCCGAGTTTTTCAAGAGATTTCCGTGCGGATTTGAACGATATAAGGTTAAGTTTGTGCAATTCCGTTACGATTTTGGGAGTAATCAAAAAGGGGACCTTCAGGGACCTTGCAGCCTTGATGGCCTTACCGTCATCTGTTGCCAACAAGGCGCCTTTTGTCTTCAGTGCCAATGCCAGCGCCTCTGTTTCCCCTTTGTGAAGAGAAATGGGCAAGGGCAACTCCGTACTTCCGGGATCATGAACCGTCAGGGTTTTGGCCGAGATTAGTTTCAAAATCAACGCTGCATCGGGATAGATTTTGGCAAGCTCTTCTGATGCCGCCTCGGCGGCGACTGCCGGCGGCACACATATATCAAATGTTTCACAAACCACTTCCAATAAACCACATTTGGCCAACAAAATGAGGGTGCTGCTGTCAGCAATAATTTTCGCCATCTGCTCCCTGGATTGCGTGTGTACGATATGAAGGCAATGTACACGGGGGAATTGGTTTTGTCAAGCGGGCCGACTATTTCGGCATGCAATCCGAAAAAACCATGACTTTTTCGGAATGCATGCCAAAATAGGCGTCATGAAGCGGTATCTGGAAAAATACATTTTAGGGGATTTAAAGAAAAAAATCGTCCTCCTTACAGGCCCCAGGCAGGTCGGCAAAACAATGCTTTCCAAAATGATGACGGCTGATTTCGACTATTTCAATTTTGAGAATCCGGAAGATCGCGTGGGTTTGCTTGAAAGATCATGGGATCGCTCAAAAGACCCCGTTATTTTTGACGAACTTCATAAGCTGAAGAACTGGAAGTCATGGCTCAAAGGCATTTACGATACGGAAGGCGTGCGGCCGGGAATTATTGTCACGGGAAGCGCCAAGTTGGATGTCTACAGAAAGGTGGGGGATTCCCTTGCAGGAAGGTTCTTTCAGTTCAGGTTGCACCCGCTGGACCTGAAGGAAATCAGCGATATCTTGAAGCCGGAAGATCTTGAAGCTGAATTGGAAAAATTGTTAACCATCGGCGGGTTTCCAGAGCCGTTTCTTGATGGAAACACCAGGGCTTACAATCGATGGAAACGATCTCATTTGGATATTATCATTCGACAGGATCTATTGGATCTTGAGAATATTCAGCAAATAACATCCATCGAAACACTTATTCAGCTGCTGAGAAAACGGGTTGGGAGTCCGGTGTCATACAGTTCTCTGGGACGGGATCTCAAGTGCTCCGATAAGACCATCAAACGGTGGCTTCGAATTTTGGAAGAGATGTACATCATATTTCGCGTGTCGCCTTTTCACAGAAATGTCGCGCGGTCTATCCTGAAATCGCCAAAATACTATTTCTACGATACCGGTCAGGTCGCAGGGGACCCGGGCGCCAGGCTGGAAAACCTGGTGGCCTGTGCCTTGTTGAAAGAAATCCAATATCTTGCCGATTGTCACGGCGAAGAAATACAGCTTTATTATTTAAAAGATAAAGATGTGAGGGAAATCGATTTTTGTATCGCCAGGAAAGAATATCCGGAAACGTTGATAGAAGTGAAGTGGGGCGAAGAGCGCATAAGCGCGAATTTTAAAGTGTTCCGAAAGTATTTTCCGAAAGCCCGAATGATTCAGCTTGTGAAAGAGTTGAAAAAAGAGAAAACGTTTCCGGACGGCGCCGAAATCAGACGCGCGTCGAAGTGGCTGTCACAACCGGTCCTGAGCGCTGTTTGAACAGGCAGTAGTTCAACCACGGATAACACGGATAACACGGAAAATATGGATAGGCCCTTAGGGGGTTTCTCCCCTGTTTTCTAAAGAGGGGCCGGGGGAGATTTTTGCATTTGGACTTTGTTTTTTCATGGGATGAATCAGGGGAACTTGACATGACACGACGGATGATATAAATTCTGTTTAAATGTTTAATTGTAACAGGAAAAGTGATGCCTACAGTCATGAAAATAAGCCCTCAAGGGCAAATACGGATCCCCAAAAAAGTGCTGAAGGCCCTCAAGATCGTACCCGGTGATTATGTCGAAGTGGATATCGACAGCGGTTATGTGATTTTGAAACCGCGCAAACTCATAGATCCGTCCCAGGGGTGGTATTGGACAAAGGAATGGCAGAAATCCGAGATCGAGGTTGATAAGGAGCTGGAAAACGAGCAATGTTCGCCGGTGTTTCAGAGCGCTGAAGAAGGTTTGAAATGGTTGGGCGAATAAAGGGGTACCGTTTCAGTAACCGATTTAGGAAACAATACAGGGCCTTGCCCCGTGAAATTCGTCAGGCATTCAAGGAAAAGCTTGAGCTGTTCTTGAATGACATGCGTCATCCTTCCCTCAGGGTCAAAAAAATCCAAGGCATTCAAAATCGATGGGAAGGTTCCATCACGATGAAATATCGGTTTACTTTTCATATCGATGAAGATGTGGTCGTATTGAGAACTATTGGGACACATGATATCCTTATGAAGTGAACTCATAGCTGGAAGCTGAAATGTGAAAGCGTGACGCGGATACGTGATGATCCTGATAACCTTGACTTTTCGAGTTAGCCCGATTGCGGCAATTTCATGAGAGGAAAGTATAGTGATTTACCTTTTCGTCCATGGTCTGCCTACCCCGGTGAATACTTCGTTTGAAGAATGCAATATACACCCTTGGGATGCAATAAAGTCTATTTCGGGGAGAAAATTTGTTTTTTTCTCTGTGAACTCTGAGGGCTCTGTGAGAGGCATGTTTTGCGGCCTTTGAGTTTTCGGTGTCGCCGCAACAGATTTTTAACCACGGATGACACGGATAGTATCTTCATTGGCTTTATTCCCTATTTCCCCCCCAGGTACTGCGGAGGCTGGAGAGGGGATTAAGGGGAGGGGGAATAGATAACTGAATGAAATTCCTATTTATCTGGTCACCCCCACCCCGTATCGAGTACGGGGCAGGCTCCGCCTCCCCCCCTCCCCGCCTGAAGGCGGGATCTTCGACAAGAGTGGAGGAGTTTTCTTAGTATTTCGGCGGTTATCGGACAGCCTCCCTGGGGAGATTTCATGAATCAAGTATGCTTCGGTTTCGATATTCCACTTTCAGTCCGTTCACCATTTCGGCGATAACTCTGAAATGTTTTTTGTTTTCAGTGTATAGTGTCGCTCCAACATGCAGGGCTGTTAGCGCAATCTGAATGTCATTAATGAAATCAGCTTGTTTTGCCAATTTCTTATGTTCGGGTTTTAGATCGGACAACAGGTGGCCTGCCGCTATATAGTGTCCCGCCCTCAACGTGATGATTCTGCCGGCCTTCGCATAAGGTCTTTGGAGTTGGTGAAGCAGTCTATCCGCCTTCCTGGTTTTCGAACCGGCCCACAGTTCCATTAGAACGACGGCGGACATGTATTTGACGGTGCCTCGCTGTAGAAGAATGTCATGATGTGTCCGGTTTCGAATGAAAGAGATGTAAATATTGGTGTCGAACATGGCCTTCATTTGAAGACCTCATCAACAATGTCGCCCCGCCCTCCGATGGCCTCATGGGCCTGGATAATGTCATTATCGATAGCGACCATTTCCAAGGCTCTGTTCACGGCTTCTTTTTCGGTCTTAACGCCAAAGACCAAGCGGGCCAAGTCTACAAAGTCTTGATTCAATTCAATTGTTTTTTTAACCATTCGCGACATGGAAAATCACCTCCCATCTAACCCATATGGAATAACATATTATATGGGGCATATGGGAAAGTCAAGGCCTTTTCAGATGTCGCCTATTAAGAAATTTGGACGATAGACACCGACTTCAAACGCGGGGTACCCCTAACCACGGATTACACCGGCCTTCGCTAATT
>JAFDKD010000153.1 GCA_019307165.1 Deltaproteobacteria bacterium
ACCCCCGCCTCGCCGGCGATCTCGGACACTTTGGCATTAAAAAAGCCCTTTTGGGCGAATATTCTGGTAGCGGCGTCGATAATTCGAAAATATTTCTCGTTTTTCTTTCCCTTTCCCATTCGCTCTCCAACGATGAATGACCATTCATTCACAAAGCTGGTATCATGCGGTATTATCCATGTCAAGGATTTTGGGGAGACGCAGCTTGCCGGTGATTCATGCCAACCTTATATTCCTTGACATTGCGTCGGCAAATCCATTAAATTTTGCTAAACCTAAAATGCAAAGGTTGGTGATACGATTAGACAGAAGGCTGACGAGTGTGAGCGAACAACAATCTAAAAGGAGGAGTGCCCATGCGAAAATCATTATTTTTGGGGGTTGCAACCCTGGTTTCGGTCGGTGTTCTCATGCTGGGAGTTGTCTCGATCACGGCGGCAAAAGACATTAAGGTCGGCGCCGTAATCAACCTGACGGGCCCGGCGTCCACGTGGGGCCAGTTCCATGCCAAGGGCCATCAGGACTACTTCAATTACGTGAATGAGGTTAAAGGCGGTGTCGGCGGGAACAAGATCGACCTGACCATCGTCGATCATGCATACAAAGTCCCGGAAGCCGTCAAGTTCGTCAGGAAATTCTGTACCGAAGACAAAATGGACATGCTGGCCACATGGGATGCGGGCTCCGGGATTATGGCCAAACCGATCATCCAGAAATACAAGATCCCGAACATCAACTATTCCACCTACCAGGGCATTCTCAAAGCGCCGGTGGATTACGCCTACCTCCCCTTCGGCAGCTACGTGATGGATTCCCACGCGGTACTGGAATATATCCTTGCCGTCCATCCGGGCAAAGACGCCCCGAAGGTGGGCCTGCTCACTTACAACAACGCGTACGGAAAATCCATCCATAGCGCCTGCAAGGAGTACGCAAAAAAGAACAATGTCAACATCGTGGCCATCGAACAATTCCCGCCTAAGGCCCTGGATCTGAACACCGAAATGCTGAGACTGAAGTCGGTCGGGACCCAGTATATCGTCATGCAGTGCCTCCCTTCAGCCATCATCATGGCCTTGAAAGCGGCTGACCGCGCCAGGCTCGATGTGCCTTTTTTCGGGACATGGACATCCACGGACCCCGGTTTTTTCAAGCGCGGCAAAGGGCTGATTCGCGACAGGATGCACATGCAGTTTCCGGGCGGCCTGCCGGTTGACGGCACCCCGGGGGTCACGTTGATGAAGAAACTCTGGGACCGGTACAAAACCGTCAGTAAATTCGATGCCGCGTACTGGGAAGGCATGAGCATCGGCATGATCATGGAAAGGGCGTTTCAGCGGGCACATGCCAAATTCGGGGAAATCAACAGCCGGACGATCAACAAGGCCTTGGAAACCTTCGATAATGAAGATTTCGGCGGCCTGGTGCCCAACATTACCTACACCTCTACCGACCATAGCGCTTCCTTTACGGCGCGAATCGTTAAAATCAACGAAAACCAAACATTTACACCGCTCACCGGTTTCTGGGAACCCGGAAAAGAAAAGGTTAAAGTCGTCAGATGAAAGCCTTTCGTGGGGAACCGAGCGTTTATGCCTCCGCTCGGCCTGAAGACAAGCAGGCCGAGCTGGAGGTCAAACAACTCACGCTCAAGTTCGGCGGCATCACCGCCTTGAACAAGATCGATCTGTCCGTCCATACCGGGGAACTTGTGGCCGTCATCGGCCCCAACGGCGCCGGCAAGACCAGCCTCCTGAATTGCATCACCGGCTATTACAGGCACCAGGAAGGTCAGATATTTTTCAATGGGGACGAGATCACCCACCGTTCCACACACCACCTCACCAAGCTCGGAATCGGGAGAACATATCAGAACATAGAGCTTTTTCCCGGCATGACCGTGCTCTCGAACATGATGCTGGCCCGCCATGTCCACTGCAATTACAATGTGGGAAAGGCTTCCCTTTTCCTTAAATCCGTACAGCGCGAGGAGGTCCGTCATAGGGAAATCCTTGAAGAACTCATCGATTTTCTGGAAATGCAGTCCATCCGGAAGCAGCTGGTCGGATCTCTTCCCTATGGCATGCGGAAGCGGGTGGAATTGGGACGGGCCCTGGCCCTCCAGCCCAGGCTCCTTATTTTGGACGAACCGTTTGCCGGCATGACACTGGAAGAAAAGGAAGATATGGTGAGGTTCCTGCTGGAACTCAACGAGGCCTGGGACCAGACCATGGTCCTGGTGGAACACGACATGTCCGTGGTCATGAGTATCTCCAATCGGATTGCCGTACTCGATTTCGGGGTGAAAATAGCGGAGGGGACCCCCGACTTTGTACAGAACCACCCCCAGGTGATCAAGGCCTATCTTGGCGATACCACTACGATAGACTAGTGTCTGGAGGACCAGGCTTTGAGATGGCATAACACCCCATACGACTGAGGACAATGAGCAATCGTCAAGCTACAATAGACCGTATCGACTCAGGGACGCTTGAATCCCTCACCCAGTATACCTTCCCGCAGGTCTTGTCCAGACAGGCCGACCTTCTGGGCGATGACAGGATCGCCCTTCGGGAAAAGGCGTACGGCATATGGCAGGCTTACAGCTGGAGCGAGTATCTTCGCTATACCAAACTGACGGCCCTCGGTTTTTATGCACTGGGTCTCAAACGGGAAGAAAATATCGGCCTGATCCTGGACAATCACCCTGAGTGGCTGTTCAGCGAACTGGGCGCTCAGTCTCTTGGGGCGATCGTGGTGCCCCTTTTTACCTCGGCCGTTTCCCATGAACTGGTCAAAGGGCTCAACCGATTTGAAGCGGCATATGTCGTTGTCCAGGATCAGGAGCAGGCGGACAAGCTTCTCGCCCACCGAGAAGAGTTGGGGCACGTCAGGCAGCTGATCTATATCGACCCCACCGGCATGAGAAATTATCGAGACGATCCATGGCTCATCAGTTTTGCCCAACTCCTGGAGTTGGGGGACGAATTGGACAAAGAGCAACCCGACCTCTTCATCAAGGAACTGTGGGAGGGCAAGCCTGACGACGTGGCATTGATGATCATGACGTCCGGCACGACCGGCGAGCCCAAGCTTGTCATGATCAGCCACGAAAATTTCACTGAAATGGCAAGGAAGTGGCTGGAAAGCGCGCCCATCGGGATCGGGGACAACTGGATCTCCATTACACCCACAGCGTGGATCGTGGATCAGATGTGGGGCGTGGGCATCACCCTTTCGGGCGGGATGGCCATGAACTTCCCGGAGACGTTTGAAACCGCCGTGGAGGATTTCAGGGAAATCGGGCCCACCGTTATCATCACCTCTTCCCTGTTCTGGGAGGATCTTGCGTCCAAGATCCGAGTCAAAATCAATGACGCCGGCAGGATCAAACGGGCGCTGTACAACCTGTCCCAAAAAGTGGGCGGGCAAGCGGCCGACCTGGAATCGGACGGCAAAACCGTTCCCTTTAAACTGAACCTTCTCCGTCGCCTCATGACCCGTCTGGTCTCCTATCCCCTCATGGACCGCGTGGGTTGTCTCGGATTTCGGGGGGCTTACACAGGCGGCCATCCCATCAGTCCCGATGTCATCCGTTTTTTCAGGGCCAACGGCCTGAATTTGAAACAGTGCTACGGCATGACCGAGGCATGCGGGATTTTTCAGGTGCAGCCCGACGATGAGGTCAAGCCCGAGACCGTGGGCAAGCCTCTGCCGCGAACCGAAATCAAAATCACCGAGGACCAGGAGGTCCTGGTTTCCAGTAAATCCAATTTCGTCGGTTACTATCGAAACCCGGACGCCACGGCCGAAGCTCTGAAGGATGGCTGGTTTTACACCGGCGATGCCGGGTATTTCGACGACGACGGCCATCTTCTCATCATCGGCAGAAAAGAAGATATCATGCGTACCGACGAGGGAGAGGCGTTTTCCCCCGATTTTATAGAGACGAGGCTCAAGTTCAGCCCCTACATTAAAGAATCGGTCATATGGGGAGAGGGACAGGCCTATCTGACCGCATTTATCAACATCGACTTCGGGAACGCGGGGAATTGGGCCGAGGAACGCAAAATCCCCTACACCACTTACACGGACCTTTCCCAACAACCGGCTATCGAGGGTCTTATTCGCGGGGAGGTCCGCGAAGTAAACAATCAATTGCCCCAACCCATGCAACTCAAGAAGATCATCCTTCTCTACAAACTTCTGGACGCGGATGACGAAGAACTGACCCGCACGGGTAAAGTCCGGAGAAAATTCGTTTTTAAACAATACAAAGAACTGATAGACGCCATGTATGCCGATAAAACCGAATTGGCGGTTCAGGGCAAAGTCCGTTACAGGGACGGGCAAGTGGGGACCATCGAGACAACCGTCAACATACTGGATGTGTGACGACCACGAGGCCAACCCGTATCAAAGATTTTAAAGATATCACCACAGAGCACACAGAGGTCACAGAGAAAAGCAAGAATAGGCGAAAACGGTGGCATTGTCTTTCATGGGCATGTAGGGGCAGGTTTTACACACGCCGGATTCCGGGCACGTTGGCTTGACGTATAGAGGTTAACATAGAACCGGTCTTTACATATCGCGGCTAAACCCGCTCCTACAGGGGTAAAACCAAAACTTATGACCATAAACCCGTATAATTTAGGCCGGTATCGCGTAGAGAGCTATTAGGTCATAAAACTCACATCAAGTCCTTTATATATTTTTTCTGTGATTTCTGTGATCTCTGTGGTGGATATTTTTTCAGGAGGCTTGAAGCCACATGGAATTTTTTCTCCAGTTGCTGGTAAACGGAATATCCCTCGGATTCCTATATGCGCTCTCCGCGCTTGGTTTCGTGATGATCTTCAAGTCGAGCAGCGTGCTCAATTTCGCTCATGGAGAGCTTCTGGCCATCGGCGCCTTTCTCTTTCTCGTGCTGTCGGCCTGGGCCAAACTCCCCATCATCCTCGCCTTTATCCTGACACTGCTCGGCAGTTTTGCTCTGGGCTTTATCATTGAGCGGCTTTTCCTGAGACCCTTGATCGGAGAAGCCTTGATTCAGGTCATCATGCTCACCGTCGGGCTGGCCGCCATGTTCAAGGGCTTGTTGCTGTTTTTTTTCGGGGGGGATATCCATGACTTCCCACAGTTTCTTCCCGAAGGGCTCGCCATGCAGTGGGGCCCCATCTATGTTCCGGCGGTTTACGTAGCGGCCTTCATTATCGGCATCATTTTTCTCATTCTTTTCGGGTTCTTCTTCAAGTACTCGTCTCAAGGGATTTATATGCGATCGGTGGCCGATAACCAGCCGGCCGCCCTGTCTCTCGGGGTCCACGTAAGGAGGGTCTTTGCCCTGTCCTGGGCAATAGCCGCCCTGGTTTGCGCCATGAGCGGCATCGTGCTCGGCATCATCAACGGCATCAATGTCCACGAATTGAGCGCCATCGGCCTGAAGGTGTTTCCCGTGGTTATCCTGGGCGGTCTCGACAGCATCGGCGGCGCCATTATCGGCGGCGTAATCATCGGTTTATTGGAAACGTTCACCGGCGGCTATATCTCAACTTCCCTCAGGGAGATCATCCCCTATGTCGTCCTTGTATTCATCCTCATGGTAAAACCCTATGGCCTGTTCGGCCTGGTGGAAATCGAACGGGTTTGAGGGAGGTGTCAGGGAACATGCGCAAACTTCATTTTCATCCATGCGGAAACTACAAGCAATCCTATCTTGAAGAACTGGCCATCTTCGAGACCGATTTCGGCAGGCTGTGGATGGCGATCGGCCTGGTCCTGCTTTTCGGCGTCATCCCTTTCATCTCCAGTCCTTTTATTCTATATGTATTGAATACCATCGGCATTTACGCCATCGCCGCAGTCGGCCTCAATATTCTCATCGGCTTCACCGGCCAGATATCCCTGGGCCACGGCGCGTTTTTCGGCGTGGGCGCTTATGCCGGGGCCATCTTTGCCACAAAAGCGGGGTTTCCATTCTTCCTCGCAGTGCCCGCCGCGGGGCTCTTTACGGCGGCCGTGGGCATGGTCTTCGGTATGCCGTCGGTGCGTCTCAAGCATCTCTATCTCACCATTGCGACACTGGCGGGTCAGTTTATCATCGAGTACGTCCTGGTTCAGTGGGAGGGCCTTACGGGAGGCGCGGAGGGCATCAGCATTGTGGGGGCCACCCTGTTCGGGATCGACCTGGGAAACGACCTCACCTTTTATTACGTCATCTTCGCCTCTTTTGCGGTAATGACATGGATCGCGGTCAACCTGATGCGGACCCGTTACGGACGCGCATTTATCGCCATACGGGACAACGATCAGGCTGCCGAGGGGATGGGCATTCCCATTTTCCGGTACAAACTGCTCTCCTTCGGCATCAGCTCCTTTTATGCCGGAGTTGCCGGCGCGCTCTATGCCTTCTACATGATCAGCATGACACCGGAACCCTTCAATCTGTGGTTGTCCATTGTGTTTATCGCCATGATCATCATCGGCGGCCTGGGGAGCATCCCGGGGGCCGTGTTCGGCGCCGTTTTCATCGTGGTCCTGGAAGAGGTCCTCAGCCACATTACCGAGTATCTCATGAACATCGGGACTTCCACCGGCTTTGCCATCACCATCGCTCCCCTGAGGGAGTTTATTTTCGGCCTGACCATCGTACTCTTTATCATCTTCGAGCCCAAAGGACTCGCCGAGGTCTGGCGTATCGTACGGTCCAACTTCAGGCTGTGGCCGTTTTCTTATTAAGGATTGTCTGCATGGAAAACAACATCCGGTTGCTCATCAACAACATCAGCGTCGTTTACTCCGATGTGATACAGGTTTTGAAGGGCGTCTCCCTTACCATCCAAAAGGAACCCGGAAAAACCACCACGCTTAAGGCCATATCGGGACTGCTCAAACCTGAAAACGGGAAAGTCACCGAGGGCATCATCGAATACGATGGGAAACCGGTCCAAAACTCGTCACCCGAGGAAATTACCCGCAAAGGCATCATTCAGGTACTGGAAGGCCGCCAGGAGTTTAAATATCTGACCGTGGAAGAAAACCTGAGAGTGGGGACCGCCACCCGCTGGGGGAAGCCGTATCATAAGGACCTGGAAATGGTTTACGACTATTTCCCGGCCCTGCTGGCCCGCAAACGGGCACTGGCCGGTTACTGCAGCGGCGGTGAACTTCAAATGATGGTCATCGGAAGAGGGTTGATGGCCCATCCCAAGCTTCTGCTCCTGGATGAACCCTCTCTCGGCCTTGCGCCCCTTCTGGTCAAGGAAATTTTTCAAATTATTCGAAGAATAAACCAGGAGCAAAAAACCACCCTCCTCGTGGTCGAGCAGAACGCCAACATGGCACTCCAGATCGCCCATTTCGGCTATGTCATGGAAAACGGGAAAATCGTCATGGAGAGCCCCGCCGAAGAACTCCGGAAAAACCCTGACGTGAAGGAGTTTTACCTGGGCACGGCCTCATCGGGTGAACTCAAATCCTATAAGGAAGTAAAGTCGTACAAGCGCCGAAAACGATGGCTGTAAACAAGCGCCCACCCCCAGCTCAACAGAACGGCATTCCCGGTTCTCTCATGGATCCCACCGACTCATTCCCCACGGAAATATCTTGGCAGGAAGACGCGTTCGGTTTTATCAAGCCCGATGAATTCGCGGACTTGGGGATCGACCCCGCGGACATCCCCGCCGGGACCTTTGCCGCCCTCAAGCACCCCTCCCATGTACAAAGCAGATACGGCGGAAATGCTTATGGCTTCGGCTTGTTCGAAATATGGGACCGCCTGCGGCCTAAGGACATCCGCCTGCTGCAATCCATCGACTCGGACAACCGGGAAATAGATGGGGGCCGGCATAGGGAGTTGAACCGGATCTACGAGAAACTGGGACTCTTGATCCGGTACACGAGCCAGGGAAGCCCCTACTATCTCATACCGGTCGGGCTGATTTCCAACAGCCTCACCCACCTGAAGGCAAAAGTGGACGAAATATCGGGTGTCGTGGGCTTCCACCAAAAAAAATTCCTCCAGGAACACCATCGCATCGCCGTAGTGACCGATCAGGACGACCTGCTTATTCAGGAACTTTCCTCCCGTTTCAAAGAGCACAGCTTCGAAGTCATCGATTCCCTCGATCGACTGCGCCGGAGCGAACAGGAACTGGATCTGGTCATTCTCACACGGGACATATTCGACATCGTTTTGATGGAGAAATTTTTCTCCCTTCCCTTAAAAAAAATGACCCGGGGGCGAATCAAGCAGTACGCCGGTTACCTTATCTGGAAAATCTACAACCTGCTGAAGCCCAACGGAGAGCTTTTCATCATTTCCGGTCACCACACCCCGAAGACCAATCGATCCACCAAACTGGTTTTCAAAACCCTTCAGGAGGAACTAAACTTCCTGCTGTTCACCCACATCTTCAAGACCCGAAAACGGTATCAGGCAAAGACGAGAGACGGCGGATACCAGGTGAATATATTCGATTTGCAGTGTTACCTGAGCGGCGTCTACGTCGAGCAGGAAATAGTCAACCGCCTTCTCGACGGAACTCCCGTCGAGGATGCAACCCCCGAGCTTCTGGGCACGCTTCCCTACCTGGATCATGAACTTACGGACAGACCGTTCCGGGACGATCAGGAGAAGGATTGGTCCAAAATTACCGCCACATTCTTCGACAGGGTGATCCTGAAACCGCTGATCCCCAACGCAGTGAAAAAGGACTGGAAAACGAGGTTTTCTTTTTCGGAATACCGGCCGAACTACCTACTGGTTTATCTGGGACAAAAGCGGCCCCTGAAGGCGACCGCCTCGGATATCAGGCATGAGGTGTCCGAATCGCGGCTCATGGGATGCCCCATTGGACTTCTGGCCGATTACAAGGATTCGTTCGAATACGTTATCCGGACCCTCCGTGTCCTCGAGGGCCTGAAAAAAGAGCCGTCCCGACATTTGCCCGAAATATACGCGGACCGACTCAGGCAACCCCTTGAAAACAAGAAACGCCGATTCAGCGCCTTCAATTACGTGCTCAAACTGATCGCCAAGATCGGTCGGCTGGAAACCATACGCGCATTTCTCAATCCGGACCAGGTCGAAGGCCCCACCACGGAGGTTTTGAGCAACCTTGAAGCGCTCTCCTTTTTCGGATTCACCCACCAGGAGTTGAGGGAAATTGTTCTCATCGTCCTGGGGCACACGCCCCTGGGAAGGATCGTCTCTGGAAAATTATCGGAAAAGGCATTGAAGCCCCTGACCGACCTGGCCCGGACCTACGATTCCCAGGAAGCCATCAACCTCCTCCGGTATTGCCGGTTGATGACCATGGCCGAAATCGAGGCATCCCAGGGGAACAATCTATCCACTGAACAACTCACCGAGTTATTCGATCTGTATGCATCGGCCGTCAGGGTGATCATGAACAAGGACCTGGACTGGGACAGGCTCCTGGATGAAAAGATCACGGCCATGGGCGGCATCCACAGCAAAGTGGTGCGAAAACTTCTAAAAATGATCAATCATTTCGAATTTGTAGATAACTGGAATGAGCTTGGTCAAAAAGGGCATATGGAAAAGGAGGCGCTGGCCGACTACGGCAATGCAAAATTGAGGAGAATCGAAAACGTCATCCGATTGGTCGAGACCGTAGAGCGTTTTGAGGAGCGGTTCCTGGAGTTCGACCCGCTTGAACTCCCTGCCCTTTATCGTCGATTCCTGGAAATCGAATTTCACGGCACCGGTCATCTCTTTGAAATGATGGACAGCCGTCAGGTGTTCACGCTGCTCTGGATTACCGTCAACGCGGCCCGGGGAGACATCATCAATTTCAATCCCATTCTGGCCGATGTCACGGGGGGCGACGCCCGCGACCGAATCGAGAGAGTAGGAAAAGAAGCAGGCCTAATCAACTTCGAGTTTCTGGACAGGGGTTTTTTAAGGCAGCTGGGGCAACAACTCCACCGCTACGGGTCGGCCTTTATACTGGGGACCGGATTTCAACTCAGGGTGGATCCCGACACCCAGGTCGTGGACATCGCATACATGGATATGCCTCAAGACATCGAAGAACTGGAAGCTATTGTCGATCGACTCGAGGGTTCCGATATCTCTCATTTCTCCGTCACAGACCTGAAAAAAATGGAATTCCTTTTTTCAAACCTTGAAAGCTTCTATCAGGGGCACCTCAGACTGCCCGAGCATCCGCACGCGCCGCCTCCCAAACTGCCCGGCAGGCAGAAGCGGTGGTTTCAAAAAATCGGGCGTTTGAGGGAACAACTCAACAGCAGCCTCAACGGCATGATTTTCCGCCCCGAAACCGTCTACACCGATCTTTACCTCCTGAACCGCCATGCGCCCACGCTCCTCAACTTTATCCTCCCCGAATTCACTGCCCTCGAGGACCTGGATCTGTCCTGGCATCTCTACTTGAAGGCGCCGGTCACGGAATACATTATCGCGGCAACGAGGAAACTCCAGGCACTGGTCACACACGACAAGGAAAATTTTCAGGACATCCACCTGTCCCACAGGTTGGCCCAGAGAGAATTCGGTCCTTTGGCCACCGGCATCATCGGCGTCAGCGAATCTCAAATCGATGCCCTGGAAAACATCATCTCCCGTTTGGAAAAAAACCCTCCGCTGTTCAAGGCCCTTACCATGGCATTCATCTTTCAGGATGTGGGCCGTTTGTCGCACTTGCGGGAGAAATACGGCAACAGGGTCAACCCGGCGGACCTTACCGAGGCAGGGGCCCTGTTCATGGAGGAGGAGAATCTAGCCGTGAGGTTCGGCCTGACGGCACGTGAAAAGGCCTGCCTTGTTTTTCTGGTACGTTACCACAGCCTGCTGCATCATTATATCCGGGGCGAATATTCCTTCTGGTCTCTTCAGGATATATTGGACACCCGCGACCCGGAACTCAGCGATGCTCTCTTCGTTCTTTCATTTATCATGCTTTCGGCCATTCGGGAGGACTTGATGGTGGAGGATCTGGCCGGGCAGCTGTTTCAAATCCGGACCTTCTGCCGCCGGGTCCTGATGGGGGAAAACACCCTCAAATCGCAACTGGACGAATTGTATGACGCGCGCGGGACACTGTATTACGGACTGGAAAATTATCAGATCGCCGGCCTGCCCGACGGCATACCGCCGACCCGTTATCTGGAATCGGGCGAGTGGGAAACGCCGGCGAGAGCCAAACGCATCCGATCCGGTAAAATGATCTTTGCCACGGAACGGCTCTTTCGCCT
Source organism: Deltaproteobacteria bacterium (assembly GCA_019307165.1). Lineage (GTDB taxonomy): Bacteria > Desulfobacterota > DSM-4660 > Desulfatiglandales > Desulfatiglandaceae > JAFDKD01. Next base: position 11,245 of record JAFDKD010000153.1, read on the forward strand.
GGGAGGGATCCGATACGTGGGATTCAGGGACCTGGTCAGTCTCATGCTGGATATCCCGCTGCGATTCACCTACAAAAAAAGGCAGTTCACGGCCGTCGGATTTGCCACGTTTGAAAGAGAGGCCTATGAAGCCCTGCGTATCTATAACACCCTTCATGCCATGGACGAGAACATCAGGCACTTCATCCTCAATCGATTGGTGGAGGACAAAGTCCGGATTTTCGGCTTTGAAAAGATCAGCGTCTACTTGAACTACGAGAACCGGATCAAACTCCTTCTGGCCGGGCTCCTCGGGACCCGGAAGATCGTCGCAAAAGGCACACCCATATCTGTGAATTTCCTGAACCTGGCCGCCAAGGTCAAAAAACGGGACGAACCGCTCAATGAATACCTGAATACTATTTCAGTAGAAAAACTTTGGAAAGACAAGAAGTTGGTCAATAGTTTTTTCACCGCCGCCTCCGCACTTATACTTAGAAAAGACCAATTTCCCAATGTCATTAACGTGGATTTTCAGGACCCTTTCAACATCGCACAGAAAACGGCTTATATGGGAAGCATCGGAAACGTCGAGCAACTCAAAAACTATTTTCACTCCGCCCTTCAGTCCCTGCGAAAAATCCCCTATTACACCGATGACTACGAGCTTGAACTGGAACGGATATTCGAAAAAAGACTCTTTGAACTGACCGACCTGCTGCTGGATCAGACCAAGAAACAGATGGACCTGATCGAGGAGTTCGCCGAACTTCATAACCTGGTCAGCGACCTCATGGATCGCTCCTGGGAAATCGGTTTCTCGGAGGATCAAAAACACCGGCTGAACGACCTCTATCAGTTGAGAAACGACAATGTCATGAGGGAGAAGCTGAGGGAAATCGAGGCGGACATTAAGACCATCCATAACACCCGCGAATTGAAGGACTACTGGGACAGCATCAAATGGTACCTTCAGAACAACCGCCGTTATTTCGGAAAGGAGTTCGAAAACCTCATCGCCAAGAAATTCGACAAGGCTGAAACCCGGCTGGCCGACAAATGATACGGCCTCTTGTGAAACTTCGTAGGGTTCAAGGTTCAGGGTTCAGGGTTTCGTGTTACGCGTTACGAGTTGCGAGTTACAGGTTGCGAGGATGTTGATTTTCTCTCGCAAAGAACGCAAAGAGCGCCAAGAAAGGACATTGAAGATTGAAAATTGAAAATTGAAGATTGCCTACTGTCTGCTGCCCTCTGTCCTCTGTCCTCC
>JAFDKD010000841.1 GCA_019307165.1 Deltaproteobacteria bacterium
AATCAATTGCCTTGCGCCTTGGGCCTTGTGCCCTGCGCCCTGTGTTTACGTCGCAGAGCCTGCCCCGGCGAAAGCCGGGGGAGGAGCGACCGAAGGCAACAAAGCCCTTCGGCTTCGCTCAGGGCCGTGAGCCCGTCGAACGGCAGATGACGCCTTGATGGTGATCAGGGTTGACCCGCCTTGCGGTGTTTCCTATACTTCTACCAGCAACCGGGACCGGGCCTTGCCCGGTCATGAGGCGGCCTGCTTCATGGTCGCGGCAATTCATGAAGAAGGGAGAACTTTTTATGTTTCGCTTAGGCAAGATCCTTTTTACAACTGCCATTTTACTGATTTTTCTTTCAACTGCAGGCTGGGCCAAGCCCAGGGTGGCGGTTATGGATTTCGAGAATAAAACGCAGTGGCGCGGCTGGCAGTTGGGGCAGGGCGCTGCGGATATTTTGACCACGGAGCTGGTCAAGATAGGGAAATTCGACATGTTTGAGCGAGAGCAGCTCAATACGGTGATCAAAGAGCAGAACCTGGGGGCGTCGGGAAGGGTCGATCCCTCCACTGCGGCCAGGATCGGGAAAATCGTCGGCGTCAGCTACATCATCACCGGCGCGGTCACGGAATACGGCAAGAGCCGCGGCGGCGGTGGAGGCGGCGGCGTCCATGTGGGCAAAACCGGCTACCACTCCGCAGTCGATATTCGCATGGTGGACGCCACCTCAAGCCGAATTGTTTTCGCGGATACGGCCAGCCACAGCAAATCCTCGATGAACATCCGGGTGTTCGGTTTCGGCGGCGGTGAACAGTTTAACGAAAAATTGGCCACCGAGGCCATGCGTGAAGCCATTCATGAAGTGGCGCTCAAAATCGCCGGTCTCAACCTTCAGACAACCGGCGGGGGCGGGGGCGCCACATCTACCGGGGGGGCCCTGGTCGCCGATGTGGACGGCGACGTGATCACGTTGAACAAAGGCGCAAATGCCGGTTTCAGCAACGGGCAGACCGTCACCGTGAAGCGAAAAGGCAAAGTGATCAAAGACCCTGCCACGGGCAAGGTGCTCAAGGTAAAATATACGACCGTCGGCAAATTACGCCTGACGGTGGTCGAAGACGCCTATTCCGAAGGTCAGGTGGTCAGCGGCAGCGGGTTTCAAGTGGGTGACGTGGTCCGATGATCGGCGTATTCGATTCCGGGTTCGGCGGACTTACCATACTGAAGGCATTTCGCAAGGACCTCCCGGATTATGATTACCTCTATCTGGGCGACAACGCGCGAACGCCATACGGCAATAAATCGCCGGAGGTCATCTACGCCTATACCCGACAGGCCGTGGAGTTTCTTTTTGACAGGGGATGCGCCCTCATCATCCTGGCGTGCAATACCGCTTCGACCGAAGCCCTGCGAAAAATTCAGCAGGAATACCTGCCGGTGCACCACCCGGATCGGCGCGTCCTGGGCGTCGTCATTCCCCTGGCCGAAGCGGGAGTCGAGGCCACGCGAACCGGCCGGATCGGGGTCATCGGCACCCGGGCGACCATTGAATCCAAGGTCTATGAGCAGGAACTGCTCAAACTCGCAGAAGGCATCGAGGTCCGGGGCCAGGCATGCCCCCTTCTTGTCCCGTTGGTGGAAGAAGGCTGGATCGGCAGGCCCGAAACCAACATGATTCTCAAAAAATACCTGCATCGCCTCAAACGCAAGAAAATCGACACCCTCATCCTGGGTTGCACGCATTACCCTTTTCTGTATAAAGACATTAACAGGATCATGGGAAAGAACTGCCGTATACTGAACGGGCCGGAGATCGTGTCGGACAAACTTAGGGACTACCTCGCCAGGCACCCTGAAATCGAGACCAGAGTCACCAGACACGGGACCGTTTCATTCAGCACCACGGATGACCCCGAACGTTTCCGGGTGTATGGGGAAAAATTCCTGCACCGCAAAATCCCCGAAGTTCAACGGGTGATTTTCGACTCGGGGGATCAGGGTTGATGTGCAATTTCGTATGCTTTAGGTTGTGAATAGTTTTGGATATCATAGGCGCCCTTCCATCAGCTGTTACTGTGGTACATAGCAGATATCTCAGGTTTGCTCGATCAACCCGAATTGAAGATATCATAGGTTTTTGAACCTGATGATATGTTTGGTTTCTGTCAGGGTATGTCAGGTGAACCTGATGCAAGTTATGTTGTAAAGCGGGGATGATTTGAAACTTCATCAACCCCCGCATATTGTGCCTAGCAAAATATCAATCAAAGTCGATATCCCAATCCACATCCCACAATATCACAATGCATTTTCCTGGTTCTTGAGATT
>JAFDKD010000842.1 GCA_019307165.1 Deltaproteobacteria bacterium
ATGGCGGTCAAGAACCGTCTTGTTATGCCTCCGATGAGTCTCAATTTCGGGGTAGACGAAGAGGGCAACGTCACCGAACAACATTGGGAATACCTGGCAGCAAGGGCCAGGAGCGGGACAGGAATGATGGTTGTGGGAGGAGGGGCGGTTCATCCCTCCGGGCTGGATCTTCCTCGCATGCCTCCCATCTGGGCCGATCGTTTCATTGATGCCCTCAGCAAGATGACAGCGGTCATACACGGGTATGATACAAAGATTGGGATGCAGCTTCTTCACGGTGGCCGTCAGGCCTATCTCGGCGATAAGGTGGCCCCTTCCCCTATTCCTGCCCTTGCGGTTGTCAAGGGTGTCCCAAGGGAGCTGACGCGCTCGGAGATAAGGGACTTGGTAGAAGCCTATGGAGACGCGGCTTTACGGTGTAAGCGGGCAGGATTTGATTTTGTGGAAATACACGCGGCCCACGGCTATTTGATAACAGAGTTTCTGGCCGGTTATTCTAACGTGAGACAAGATGAATATGGGGGGGCATTTGAAAACAGAACAAGGTTTCTGTTTGAGATCATAGAAAACATCAGAACCAAGACTGGAGCAGGATATCCGGTTGGGGTCAGAATAAACGGCGAAGATTATGTCCCGGGGGGCTGGACGCTTGCGGATATGAAAAGGCTTGCACCCGGTCTGGAACAGATCGGGGTTGATTGGCTTCATATATCGGCCGGAGTATACGGTTCGATGCCGCTCACCATTCCCTCCATGTATTCTGAGCATGCCTGTTTTGTACATCTGGCCGAAGAGATAAAAAAGTCTGTTGGTATTCCGGTCATAGCCGTCGGGCGAATCAAAGATCCGGAGTTGGCCGACCGGATCATAAGGGACGGGCGCGCCGATATGGTTGCCATGGGACGGGCCCACCTGGCTGATCCGGAACTTGCCAAGAAGGCGTATGAAGGCAGATTTGATGATATCCGGCCATGCATTGGGTGTTGCAAAGGGTGTATCGAAAGGGCGTTGGCGCTTGAGGAAGCAACGTGTGTCATGAACCCGGAGGTGGGGCGAGAATATCTTTTTAAGAAGAAGGTCGTATCAAAAGCCAAAAGAATACTTGTCGTCGGTGCCGGGCCTGCCGGACTGGCCGTGGCAAGAATGGCTGCGCTTCACGGCCACAAAGTCATTGTTGTGGAAGAAGACGGTCACGTGGGCGGCATGGCAAGGCTCGCCGCGATTCCACCGGGACGAGCCGAGATATCGGAACTGATCAGCTATTATCTTCGAGAGCTGGATCGGCTCAACGTTGAAATTCGTTTGAATGTCACGCTCACCCAGGAGCTTGTTGCCGCGATAAAACCCCATGTGGGTATTATCACAACAGGTAGTCTACCGGAAATTCCACAGATTTCAGGCCTCTTTGATACCGAGATGGCCCTTCATACCATCACGGATGTATTGCGAAACGATGCGGTTCCCGGAAACCGAGTAGTTGTTCTCCGCGGGAATATGGCAGGATTGCAGGTAGCAGATTTCCTCGCTGAAAAGGAACGGGAAGTGTTTGTTCTGCACCGTGGCAATCATTTTGCGGAAGAGATGGCTCCAAATGATCGCGCCTATCTCATGGAGCGTCTGAAGCGACCAGGTGTTCATCTGTTTAAGAATGTCCGGTTTCAAGCGTTTCTGGAATACAGCATTGAGTTCCTGTGGCAAGGCCGTGTTGAGACGTTGGACATGATAACGGACATTGTTCTTTCAGAAGGTATGCGTTCAAATAGGGAGGCCTCGGAATTGTTCAAAGGATCTGAAATCGACGTCCATGTGATAGGGGATGCCAAATCTCCCAGGACCCTTATGGACGCATTAGCTGAAGCGGATGAACTGGGTCGTGCATTATGAAGGCCATAATCATCGTGGTGATGAGAGAGGAAAGACTTGAAGATTCTCGGCTCGTGTTGTTTCGTAACTGCTCAGGTGGATAGATATAAGGCTGAATGTGTTTAGACTAAAGACTGAAGGAAAAAAAGAACCGGAAATTTTCTTCCAGGAATAACGTAGTTACAATAATACAGTAATAGGAGCCCCATGTGTGTCACGTTCAATCCTTTACTAACAGCCTTTAGCCTACAGTCTAAGCAACCTAAAGAGTTACCTACAGGGTTAAGTTATCAATTAGCCACGAGCGTAGGTGCTTAATTTCTTCAATGCAGACAGTATGCTCCATGGGATATTCATGCCAGTTAACAACATACCCTATCCGAGTTAATTGCTGCTTGGTTCGAATTGCATTTTTTATCGGTACAACGGGATCCCAGGTGCCATGA
>JAFDKD010000154.1 GCA_019307165.1 Deltaproteobacteria bacterium
AACCAGGATTAATAAGCAGGGCGATAAGGCCTATGGAACCTGCGATAAAGAAGAGGGGAATGGAAAATATTCCACTCCAGAAGGTGCCCCTGGCAGTATGGACCTGATCCTTCCCAATAAAGAGCCTACGCACGTATGGGGGCACCAGGGTCTCTCCAAGCAGGAACGTGAGAAAAAGCGAGAGAAACTCAAGCGGCCTCATAGTGCCCAAAATAGAGAGGTGATTGGGAGGAACCTCTGAAAGGACCTTCCCGACTCCCCCCACATAATGTATACCCAGGATAAGGGCAAGGGGTATTCCACAGGCAAGCGTCAGAAATTGCATGACATCCGTGGCAACAACAGCGCGCATTCCCCCCACGGTATCATAGGCGATCACAATGCCTGTCCCTATAATTATGCCGTATAAAACCGGGATGCCCAGAAAGAGGTTGGAGATATAGCCTATTCCTCCCACCTGGGCACCCAGGATACCGGCACATAAAAACACAGAAAATATGCCTGTAATGAACTTTCCGGACATGCCGTAGTTTTTCTCCATAACATCACCGACCGAAATGGCATCAGGGAAATAGTGCATTTTCGGGGCGACAAAGCGAGCAACGAGGAGTTCTTTCAGGCTGAAGCCCCACAGACAAAAGATATTTGCAATCCCGATCATAAAGACCCTCTCGGCATTTCCGATGGTAAACCCCCCGCCGATAAAGGACGCGGACAGGGTCATAAATATTACCAGGAAACCATAGGAACGACCTGCAACGGCATAATCATTCAGGTTTTTCACGTTACGACCCTTCCAGAGCCCCAGTAAAAGAACAAACACAAGATAGACCACAATAATAACATATTCAAAAGGAACAAGTTTGATCATGAAAATTCCCTCTGCTTCCCAGTATTGATCCAACAAGACCTTATGCGGATCAGAAAAGGTGACCCTTTAGGGTTTCCTCTCCTTTCCCAGGTTATATAAGCCTCCAAGGCAATCATCTTTGGATCATCATGAGCTTCGTGAAGGCGGGCGCACGAATCGCCTGCCATGCCGGAAGATGGTACGTGCATATTGCAACGGCGTTTCTTTTGGCGCACCATAACCGGGCTGTGTTCGCTTGGCAACACTGAGTTGGCATGCCCTGGGAAACGACTTGAATAACTCTGACAGGAGAAGTATTGTCAAAAAACACGTGAAAAGGGGGTTCAAGCAGGTTTTGGACCGGTCTGGAGGGTGCCGCATAATTCAGGGATAAACGGAGAATCCGGCAACAATGGGGCGCCCAACCCGTCAGTTCACCCTTTGGAGGATGCGGGTAATGAAAGAGTGTGACCATTTCTTAAACGGGTTTTTCACGCCCACTTCGGTCGCTGTAGTGGGCGCCACCAGTAACCCATTCAAGGTCAATTTCAGGCTGATGCAGAATCTGGTAAACCTGAATTTCCAGGGAAATCTTTATCCGGTTAATCCCAATAAAAAAGAGATCCTCGGGGTCAGGGCCTTTGCGCGACTGGAGGACATTCCCGGCAAGGTCGATCTCGTGGTCACCGCGGTTCCCGCCTCCAAAACCATGCCCATTGTCAAGGCGTGTCATGCAATCGGCGTGAAGCAGTTGGTTATCGTGGCCGGAGGCTTTTCGGAGGGAGGAAAAGCGGGAAAAAAACTTCACGAGGAGGTGGCCTCGTTTGTGAAGGAAAAAGGCATAAGGACCCTGGGACCCAATACACTGACGCCGGTTAATACCGCCGGAAATTTTGTAATCAGTTATAATCCCGTGAACGAATTAAAGGCCGGGGGCCTGTCCTTTGCGTTTCAATCGGGGTTTTACGAGCCCAAGATCAATTGGTTGTTCTCACGGTTAGGTATCAGCAAGATGCTGGATATGGGCAACAAGATGGACATCAATGAAGTGGACGCCCTGGCCTATTTTTCTCTGGACGCTTCCACGAAGGTTATTGCCATGCATGTGGAAAGCCTCCAGGGAGATGGTCGCGAGTTTTTTGATTTACTTCGAGATGTTTCGCTCAAAAAACCGACCATTATCCTGAAGTCCGGGCGGACACCAGCCGGATCCAGAGCGGCAGCGTCCCACACCGGTTCCATTGCCCGGGAAAACGACCTCATATTTGACAACATGATTCGGCAAACGGCGGCCATTCGGGCCGAAAACATGGAGAGTTTCTTTGACCTGGCCAAGGCATTCTCAACGCTTCAATTGCCCGAAGGGAACGGTCTGGGTATCATCACGCTGTCCGGGGGAGAAGGCGTGATCGCCACGGATGCCTGCGAAATGAACGGGATGAAGCTGGCCCGCATCGGCACGGAGACCCGTGATAAGGTCAAACCCGTGCTGCCCCCCTGGGACATTCCTCTCAATCCTTTTGATGCGGGCGTCAGCATGCAGTTTCACTTTTCCGATATGGCGGGATTTTTCGATAAGATCCGCACCCTGCCCGGCGATGAAAATGTCCAATGCGCGATCATGCAAATGCCGCTGAATCCGGCCGGGTTTGTTGGGTTCTTACCGGATATCACCGAGGAGATCATTCGGTCTCTTGAAGACAAATACCTCCAATCGCTGCTGGACATGAAAAAAGCGGGCAAACCTTTTGTCTTGTGGCGCTCTTCCATGGATATAGAGGAACAGCGCTTGGTCGATATCATCGAGTCGCATGATATGCCGGTATTTCAATCCTCGGAAAGGGCGATCAAGGCACTGGCGGCCATGGACAGGTATAGAAGACGAATTTCATCCACAACGTTTAACACATGACGCCAGTGGTTTTACTTCCGGGAAAAGTGCCTCCCGTTACCAAAGATGCTCACCGAAAAGGAAACTTCCTTAAAAACGAATAGCCCATAGGATATGTGATACATAAAAAAATTATCTCAATACAACGGAGGACCATATGAAATATTTTGATGACTTTCAGACTGGAGATAAATCGGAATCCAAGGGCCGGTCTATCAATGAAACGGATATTGTGCTTTTTGCTGCTTTCAGCGGGGACTGGAATCCGCTTCATACAAATATTGAATTCGCCAAGAAGGGGCCGTTTGGAGAACGTATAGCGCACGGATTTCTGGTCCTCGCTGTTGCCTCGGGATTGATGCCGTTGGAGGATATGGCCATTATCGCTTTTTACGGAATGGACAAGGTGCGGTTTGTGGGGCCCACCAAAATAGGCGATACAATCCATGTGGAGATGGAGGTGATAGAAAAACAGGAAAAGGAAAAAAGCGGGGTTGTCTCTTTTAAAACGAGCATAAAAAATCAGACGGGTCAAGATGTGGCTGTTCTTACAATGAAGCTGGTTCTCCACAAGAAATGAGGGGTCAAGGACGATGGCATCTCTGAAGCATCTCTTTTCACCCATAAGAATCGGGACAATGGGGGTGAAAAACAGATTGGTAATGCCTCCGATGGGCATCAATTTCGGTGTCGATGAGGAGGGATGCGTCACGGACCAGCTCAAGGCATATTTCGAGGCCAGAGCCAAGGGCGGGACCGGAATGATGATCGTTGGCGGCGCCGCGGTTCACCCCACGGGGCTGGATCTTCCCAAGCTGCCGCGCATATGGGCGGACGAGCATATTCCGGCATTCAGGGAGATGACCGATGTCATCCATCAGTATGACGTGAAATTCGGGATACAACTCCTTCACGGGGGGAGGCAGTGTTATCACGGGAAAGGGGTCGCCCCGTCTCCTCTGCCGGCCCAAGGGGTTGTAAAAGGGACGCCCAGGGAACTGACAATACCCGAGATTGGTGAATTGGTAGAGGCCTTCGGCGACTCGGCCCGAAGAAGCGAGGAGGCCGGGTTCGATTTTGTTGAAATCCATGGCGCCCACGGCTACCTGATCACGGAGTTTCTGGCCTTGAACTCAAATAAACGAAGGGATGAATATGGAGGGTCGTTTGAAAACAGGATCCGGTTCTTGCTGGAGGTCCTGAGGGATATCGGGAAAAAAACCAATTCCGGATTTCCAGTCGGTGTCAGGATAAACGGCGATGACTTTATCAAGGACGGATGGGTCATTGAAGATGCAAAACGTATAGCGCCTATCCTTGAACAAGAAGGGGCTGCATATCTCCATGTCACAGCGGGCATTTATGGATCGTATCCCCCGGGTATAAGCATTCCTTCCATGTATGCCGATCAAGGCGTCTTTATCCACCTGGCCGAGGAGGTCAAGCAGACGGTTTCGATCCCTGTAATAGGCGTTGGGAGAATAAAGGATCCCGAGCACGCCGATCGCATCATCAAAGAAGGCAGGGCGGACATGGTCTCCATGGGTCGTGCACATTTGGCGGACCCGGATTTGGCCAACAAGGCGAAGTCGGGAAATCTCGCCGATATCCGACCCTGCCTCGGTTGCTGCCTTGGTTGCGTGCACAATGTCTTTCAATTGGAAGCCGCTACCTGTGTTATGAATCCGGAAGTGAACAGGGAATACCTGTTAAAGGGCCTTAAAAAAGTCGCAACCCCAAAAAAGATATTGGTCGTCGGTGCAGGCCCTTCGGGTTTGGCGGTATCGAGACTGGCAGCCATTCGTGGCCATAAAGTCATAGTATGCGATGAGAAGGGGGATGTCGGCGGTATGTTGAGGTTGGCCTCTATACCTCCGGGCCGCTCCGAGTTTATGGAACTCATCCACTACTATAAAAAAGAATTGAATAACCTTCGTGTTGAAATAAGGCTGAATATCGATATTGACGATGACCTTGTGGATTCAATTGAAGCCGACACAGTCGTGCTTGCCACAGGCAGTCTTCCCGAGATGCCACAGCTTGAAGGGATCTTCGATACCGATATGAATATACACACTGTCGTCGAGGTGCTCAAAGGAAACGTCAGCCTTGGTGATCGCGTTCTTATATTTGGCGGGAATCAGATGGGGCTTGAAACTGCGGATTTCGTGGCTGAAAAGGAAAAGGAAGTGGTAGTTCTCCATAGAGAAGGCCATTTTGCATTGGAAATGGCGGCGAATGACAGGGTCTTTTTGATTGAAAGGCTGAAGCGGCCAAATGTCAAGCTCTACAAAGGTGTTTCCATAAAGGAATTCCTGCCCAAGGGCGTTCTTTTCCAAGCAAGGGATAAAGAGATCAGGCTTGAGCGTTTTGAAGACATGGTTCTTTCAGAGGGGTCAAGGTCCATCAGGACACTGGCGGATTTTTTCAAGAGGAAAGGGCTGGAAACCCACATTATCGGAGATGCAAAAAAGCCCAGGTCTCTTCTGGAATCCCAGAGTGAGGCGGATGAGCTGGGCCGTTCCATCTAGTGGGCGATGATGGACGAGGAAGGAAATCGCTAAAAATTTGGCAATCAGGGGACGATGGCGGTCTCTTTTTGATGCGAAGTCGAAACACATAAATTCTTAGGCGATTTTTTGTTAGGTGAGAGCATGTTGTTCGAAAAGACAGGGAAGCGGTCATGGATAGGTATAGAAGACGAATTTTATCAACGGCGTCAAAAACACATTGATTTATTTGTATATTTATTATATTTACCTTCTTTTATTTTAAATATATTTTTGAGTAGCGTGGCCCAATATTTTTGAATTCATGACCAAAAACTGGGTTTGAATTAAGCTACATAGTATGATGTGTGTCGGTTGGGGTACAGTTATGATTTGTTAACTGAATTCCAACTCTTCAAGTGTTTCAGACAAAATCGGGGCAGGCCGATGAGAAAGTTCTTTTATCCTTCCAGTGTTGTTGTTTTCGGCGTGGAGAACAGACCCGGGAACCTGGCCAAAAATCCGTTTTGAATAGATCAGGGGATTTGAGGGCATATCGAACTACGCCGTAGACATTTAGGGACGGCCTGATTTTATCGCCATGCATGATATTATAATTTAACAAAAACCAAAGGCCATTATTATTCAGGTTTCCGGCGGGGATTTCTGCCACCTTTTTTCCTGTTTTCGGGTTGAACCATTCGATAACCGAACTCCCTTGGGGTACTTCATCGCGGCCGCCCTGATCGATTCCGAACAAATCGTGAAATCCCTGAATAAAACTGTCTAGCGCGCCACCGAAACAGTTGCGGTTGTCAAATGCCATTGCAAGACCAAAGCGCTTATTGAACCCGTATGATACGGCAAGCGAACTGTCGAGCATCTCGTAGTCAAGCTGAAATTCTTTTTCCTTGGCCCAGATGTTTACCCAAGAGAAATGGATATGGCTTCCCCACCCAGGCTTGATATTTCCTGGAATGAGCATCGGGAAGGTCATACGCAGACTCTGGGCGGGCGATTGGGAGCGGATTCCGAGCTTTCCCAGTCCATGGTTGTAATCCCACGGAATTTCTTCGCCATGCGTTTCCGGAACAATCAGGATAACAAGGATCAAAGCTCCTGCGGAAACAAAATATTTTATTATATGCGCTTTCACCCTCTTTGCCGTATAGTACGATTTAGTTTGCCTTGCTGAATTTAAAGAACTGACGTATACATTTAACTCCAGTGAATACTTTGCCTGATCTTCATGGATGGGGTCAAGGTTAAAGTTGCTTGCTTTCTCTAAGAATGCCAGAGCCGATCCTTTAAGGGAACTAACAGGGGGGATCAACCATCACACCTTGCCGGACCAACCCATAGAACAATTTTCCACACTATGATGAAGTCTGCCGATTGAAGTGGAATGGAAATTTATCCAGATAGTACATCAGAGGTGACGGGCTATCGGCAACCTGTTAGATACCGAGAAGCCTGCGTTATAAGAGTGCTGCAATCCGATGTACAAGCTTTAAATCATTGGAGGAGCCTGCAACATTTTGAAAATCTTCCCTGGTTCTTGCTGAAAACTACTTGGAGTA
>JAFDKD010000843.1 GCA_019307165.1 Deltaproteobacteria bacterium
GCGAGGTGAAAAAACACACCATCGATCATCTGGATGTGTACCTGGAACAATTTGAATCCAGGGTGACGGAAAGCGGCGGCAAGGTGTATTACGCGCAAACGGGAGAGGATCTCAACCGGATTGTGCTCGACATCTGCCGGAGTGCGAAGGCCCGGGCCATCGTCAAGGGAAAATCCATGGTTTCGGAGGAAACCGGACTCAATAAATCGCTGCTCGGCGCCGGACTGGACGTCGTGGAGACCGATATGGGCGAATATATCATTCAGATCGCCAATGAACGACCCAGCCATATCATGGGCCCGGCCCTCCACAAAAACAGGTATGAAATCGCCGAACTCTTTTACAAACACCACGATCTCGGACCTCGGTCCCTCGAAGAGATCCCCGATATCGTCGCGGAGGCGCGGCAGGTGCTGCGCGAGAAGTTCTTGCAGGCGGACGTGGGGATCACGGGAGCGAATGCCTTGATTGCCGAAACGGGCGGTGTGCTCCTGGTTACCAATGAGGGAAACGGCGACCTGTGCAGCAGCCTGCCGAAGGTGCACATCGTGGTGTCCGGCATCGAAAAGCTGGTCCCGGCAATGGAAGACGTCGGGGCCATTCTGCGGGTCCTTGCCAGGAGCCTCATCGGGCAGAGTATGAGCAGTTACACGTCGATTTTCACGGGACCGAGGGAAACGCCTCACGATGACGGGCCGGATGAGTTCCACGTGGTGCTCCTGGACAACCACCGCACGGAAATGCTGGGCAACGAATATCGCGATATGCTGCGTTGCATCCGGTGCTCCGCATGTATGAATCAATGTCCCGTATTCGGCCAGACGGGAGGGCATGCGTACGGCTCCGTGTACGTCGGGCCGATGGGGTCTGTATTGACCCCCATCATGGAGGGTATGGAAGCTGCGGCGGATCTCCCCAATGCCTGCTGCAGTGACGGCCGCTGCGAAGAAGTCTGCCCGATGATGATTCCTCTTCCCGACCTGCTGAGAAAGCTGCGGGCACACGAACGGGATCTGGGCCTTTCAAAGCGGTCTCTGCGCTGGGGACTGTCCGCATATATGACGCTGGCCCGCTTTCCCCGTCTTTACCAGGTGCTTGCCCGTGTAGGTGTAGGCGCGTTGTCCTTTGCGGAACGCCGTGGAAAAAGATCCCTGTCCTTTGCCGGAAAAAGCGGCTGGACTCAGGTGCGCGATATGCCGGTACCCCAGGGCCAAACGTTTCAGTCCCTCCTGGCCCAACGAAGAAAACGAAACAAGGGGGCGCCGAATGGATCTTGAAGCCTTCAGTAATGAAAATCGAAAACAGATCATGAAACGGGTGCGGCGAGCCCTGCGCCGAACAGGGGATCTTTCGAACGCCGCGAGGATTGATCCGGTCCGGCCGGTCGTACTTCCCAAACCCGGCTCGGAGGATGATTTGATCGCTCACTTCAGAGAGTGCCTGCAACGTGCGGGCGGAATTGTCGCGGAACTGGGCGCCACGGAAAAAATACCGACGCACGTTGCCGGCGTGTTGAAAGAAAAGGGCGCACCCATGAAGGTCGTTCTGGGTGCGGACGAAGGGCTTCGGGCGTTGGATTGGGGCTCGGCCGGTCTCTCGATTGCCGGGACCGAAGCGATTGAAAGCGACTATGCCGGTGTAAGTCGGGCGGTTTGCGCGATGGCGGAAACCGGGAGCGTGGTGCTTTGTTCCGGCCCGGACAATCCCACTTCGATCAATTTTCTGGTCAAATATCACTTCGTGATGTTGATGCGCGAGCAGGTTGTCCCGTACTTTGAGGACACGTGGAATCTTCTGCGTTCGCGTTTTGACAAGGGGCGGTGGGCCCGCGCCGTTAATTTTGTGACCGGCCCGTCAACCACGGGCGACGTGGAAGCCACGCTGACGGTCGGGGTTCACGGGCCCGGACATTTTGAGGCGTTGTTAATAGACTAGACCCTTTAGTTGCATAAATAAAATGGCAAAATGTGTCTAAAACCAATAATTATAGACCTTTTCCACCTTTTCAACGTGCATTTTGGAATTCACTGCAAGTGGTATAATGAAACCTGTGAAAAGCAGCCATTTTATATGATTATCAAGTCTACGATTGACGATTGACCATTATCGCAAAACTTAAGGACGCCTTGAATATAATGAAAGCAGCATTTTGAAAGGTCAAGCGAAGACTTGATACCCTATCCTTTTCATTTCCTCGGGATGTGATGTGATACCAGGCCCCAGGATCTTGGATGCGAAGTGGACGTCCCATGTGAATAAATCCAATTCAATATTTTCCGTTTGGATCATCTTTACTTCCAGTTGTC
>JAFDKD010000155.1 GCA_019307165.1 Deltaproteobacteria bacterium
ACGGCGATTTGTGTGGGTAATTGATTGAAATCGATTACGACCACGACGACGAGCACGAATGTCGCCATTTTCATGAAGTTTCCCGCTTGATTAGACTGGCCGCCCCCCAGGCCAGAGGCGGCGCTGACACCTGACGCCTGACACCTTTTCAATTCCCCCCGTCCCTCCGTTCCCCGTCACCTCGTCGAGTCTTTCAACTTACCTTTGGGATCAGGAAAAATACGCGTATCCGGGGAACGCTCTAAACGCCGCGATAGCGGTAGAAGCGGTCCACTTCGGTCCTCAGCCAATCGGGCCAGAAGACTTCGTCAATGGGATAGCTGGCGTCCAGCGCCTGAAAAGAGCCGTCGCCCGCCACCTTGCGTATTCTTTCTTGCAGGTTGTATTTGACCTCGTCAACGCCGACCAGTCGGGCCACGGCCTCGTTGATCTCGTCCTGCGATTTGTCATAGGGGTTTCCATCTTTGAATGCGCGTTGCGCCGCCAGTTCATGCAGGCATTCGGGGCCGCGATGCCACTCCTTAAAAGAGGGGAAAAACATGGGACCGTAGGATATCCAGAACTCAATAAACGTGGCGCCGGCATTGTACACGACCCAGACCGACCCGCCTTCACTGACGCTGCCGCGAACAATGCTGTCGTCTCCCATGGCCACGTTCTTGCCATTGAGCAAACTGTCGATGCCGCCGAACTTGAGACCCACTTCCTGGGTGCGGGCGGCCGTTTCTCCCTCCTGAAACGTCCGGACGGCCTGAGGAAGCTTGATAAGGCCCGGGTAGAGGCCCTTTTTCAGGCCCTGGGCAATGCCCACCGTGACGCCCCATCCCGATTCCGGATTGGGGATCACCACGTCCGCCCGTGAACTTCCGTAGTGGTTGACCAGTTCCAGGCCCAGTTCCTGCCTGAGCTGGAAGATCTCTTTTCCCCGGAACACCGACCCCACGTTCCCGAAATAGACGCCCTGAAAGATATCCGGCATCATGCGCGCCTGCCTGAGCCGCCTGGTTTCCACGCCATCGGGGGTGCACAGGGTCATTTCACCGCCGTCGTATTCCTTTTCCGTGTACCCGTGCAATCTTCTGTGGGAACAGGATTCCGAACTGGCCACAAAAGCGCCGTCGATGGTCGCGCAGCAGAAGGGTTCGAACGCTTTTTCGTCATTCAGGGCGATCATGTGGATGGCGCGACCGTCGTGGACCAGGGCGACCAGTGCAAATGTGGCCCTTCCCTGAATTCTGTCCAGGAGCATTTCGCCCGCCTCGAACCCGATGCCTTCCCGGCTCATATATTTGTGGAGCAGTGCGCCGACCACCTCGGTCTTGTTGTCCGTCTGAAGGCTGTAATCGGGCTCCAGTTCGGCCCGGAGATCGTCATCCTTGATGAGGTACCCGTCCATGGTGATCACCACATGGAGGTTCGAGGGGGTTTTGGGACAAATCTCAATGGGTTCCGTATTGATTTTTTCGGCGATCTTTCGTTTCGTGTAACCGATGTTCCCGATGGCCGCCATCGGCTCAAGGTCCTGAAAGGTACGGATTATATGATGATCCACGACCTCGGCGATCCTGCCGAGCCCCTTGTGGATATAGATCCCCTTATTGTTGCCCACGGCGATTCCCGTGCAGGCCTTTCCCCGGTGCTGGCAGGCCCCGGTCGCCAGAAATGTCTTGCTGACCAGCGCCGGATCTCCGGGTCCGTACAGTCCCACGATGCCGTCCATATGCCTCCCCTTTCAGAAACGTTGATATTAGTATAATTCTTGCTGAAAATGCATTAGAGATACTAATTAAATCAGGGACAGTTGTTAGTAAAGCGAAAAATCGGACAAGGCCGCATGACGGGTGAAGAGACCGGATGCGGGCGAGGGAAGTTAGGCACTTTGTAAGGTTACGGTTTGGAGATAAGAAGCTTTTCGAGTTGGCGGACGTGCCGTTGCTCCTCTTCAATGATTTCCCGCAGGCGGGCTTGTATGTCGGGTTCCTGGATCATGGCGCCGATCATCTCATAGAAGAGTATGGTGTCTTTTTCGAACTCGAGGGCGGTGCCGATCAGCTGGTCCACATGTTCCATCCGCGAAAAGTCGGCCTCCTGCAGGGAAAAGGACTGATCCCCCAGAATCCCTTCCAGGATGCTTTTCGCCATATCCTGCAACGCCTCATCGGCTGCAGGGCCGTCCGGCAGGCGTGACAACAGTTCGGAGAACCAGACGGTGTGTTCGGCCTCGTCGTCCGCGAATCTTCGCAGCAGGGACTGCAACGACAGATCGGAGACCTCGTTCATGGCCTTGCGATAGACCGCTTCGCCGTTTTTTTCGATTCGAACGGCCAGGTCGATGATTTCACGGGAAGTAAACATGGCATTCATCCTTTGACGCATCTTACGTTTTTGAAGACCGTTCGGTCAACCCGAACTTACAATAAAAGGCAAGGCAGTATACACTCATAAAATGCTCTTGTCCCTGCGGCCGAGAGATCTTTTCCTTGACAGCCCGGGACGGATTTGAGACGTAAATACAGCCCGTTGAAGGGGGAATCTTATTCGATGACGATGCCGAATTTTTTTATTATCGGTGCAATCAGATCAGGAACGACTTCCATTTACAATTACCTCGCACAACACCCGGAAATTTACGTTAGTCCGGTTAAGGAACCGGCGTTTTTTTTAATTGATAATTTCATGTCGATGAGAGGTTCCGAACACCGAGACACAGGAGATGCCCGTTCTACTGACGACCACCATGGCGCCGTTGCGGACCTGGCCGCTCGCGACCTTTCCCATTGGTTCGAAAGCGAAGCACAAGAAGAAACATGAGATCAAAGGCCAAGGAGATTCGACAAATCCTGGACATACCGGTCCGCAGGCTCCCTGCGCCGCGAATCCTTATCACCATGGACCTCGGAGAGGAAGAGTACATTGACGGACCGGGGCCGGTGTTGGATCTCTTTGCCCGTCACCAGGTGCCGTTGACCCTGTTCGTGAACAACCGGTCCATGAGCGGCGGAGACAATCGTCGGTTGATTACCGGGATTGAATCCTTCTTCAACGGGAATGGGATCCCGTTGGAAATTGCATCCCACTCGATCGACCATCAGGACCTGCGGTCCATCGGTCTCCCCGGCGTTGCGGCAAAGGTGGAGGAGAGTTTGAGAGAGTTTCGCGACTGGGGTATCCCCGTACGAGGATTCAGGGCCCCATATCTGGGCATTGAGGGATTTTACCAGGACCTGTTGGCCCACATAACTGAAAACGGCGGTTCGCTCAGTTACGACAGTTCCCTTTTTTTGAAGCCAATTTGGTCACATCCCTCTTTCATGCACTGACACGGAGGAAATCTCCCCATAGAATCGGCAAGATCTGGGAACTTCCCATTTCGTGCCTCGACGATTATCACCTGCTCGAAAAAAGTAACCTGGGGGCCTCCTTTGCCTATCGTTACTGGGCGGCGGAAGCCCGTCTATGGATCCGGTCGCTCAACTATTTCCTGGTCCTTTTCCATCCTTATGTCATTGGCAGAAATTTGGAGCTTTTGGATCGGTTTCTGGACTACTGCAGAAGGCATTTTCCCCCCCCATGCCTTCTGCAGGTGTATGGATATGGTAGATGAGCTGGAATCGGATCTTTCCGGCGCCGGCCCGGCATTCACCACCAATGTTGAGTAAAGGTTCGATATCGATGCAAACGGATTTTGAAATATACAGGTTGTACAGGCCTTGGGTGGTCGGCCTTTTCAATTCATTTCCCCAAAGGAAGCATCAGATATTCACCCGGGTTGCATCACGGGGATACCGGATGCAGGATTTCGAGATCACGCCCCTTCCTACGCCCTGGCTTCCCCTCTCTTATGCCTTAGGGATCTTGCGGTCTTTGTTTCGTCTCAGGACCGCAAAACCCGATATCATCCTAGCCGAGGAGACCGAATCCGCCCTGCTGGGCATACTGGCCAGAAGGTTGTGGGGTATTCCCTTTGTTTTCGATTTCGTTGACGACTATTCGATGATTATCAAGTACAACAATCAGCGGTTGCGTTATCAGATCGCGAAATGGGTGGAACGAACAGCACCCAGAGTCGCGGATTGCGTAATCGTTGCGGACACGCAAAAGCTGGAGTTTTGTCTGGACCTTGGATTGCCCGAGCGGAAGGTCGTCCTGATTCCCAACGGATATGATCCCGACCTTTTCAAGCCGGGTGAGAAAGACCCTGAAACGGCCAGGTCCCTCGATATCCAACAGGGAAAAAAGGTGGCGACCTTTATCGGAAAACTGAACCGGTATTATAATCTCGAAACCATTATCCAGGGGATTCCACAGGTCCTGTCCGAGGACGCGGATGTGGTGTTCCTTTTTGTGGGAGAAGGAGACAATTCGGAAGAACTCGAAGATCTCGCGCTGCGTTTGGGCGTCAACAATTCCGTCCGATTTACGGGCCCGTTGCCTCACAATGAGATCCCCTCCATTATTAATCTTTCCGACGTTTGCCTTTTTCCGCTTCCCGACGAATCCGCCCTCATACTTTATGAGTACATGGGGTGCGCAAAACCGGTCATCGTACCTGACGGGGGCACGGGTAAGATGGCCATATCGAGGGACGTTTTTCCGGATGACTGCATTTTGAGGGTCGAGGACAGCCCGGCTGGTTTTGCGCGCGGCGTCCTCCGCCTTTTTAACAACCCGGACATGGCAAAAGAAATGGGGATAAATGCTCAACAGAGGGTGGCGCCCTTATATAGCTGGGACCATCTCAGCCGGCAATACATTGAAACGATTTGCGAGGTATTGGGCGTTGCGAATTGAATGACGCTTTGATAAGGAGGCATAGATGAATTCAATACTGGATATGTTCCGGCTTGACGGTCGAACGGCGGTGGTCACGGGCGCCTCTTCGGGGTTGGGCGCGACCTTTGCCAGGGGATTGGCGGACGCGGGGGCGAACGTGGTCGTGGTGGCCCGGCGAAGGGAACGCCTGGAGGGCCTGGCAGGGGAACTGGAAAGGGACGGCCGACAGGCCATGGCCGTTCCCTGCGACGTTACCCGGGAGGACCAGGTGGAGCGGCTCGTGGACATGACACTGGAGCGCTTCGGGCGGCTGGATATCCTTGTCAACAACGCTGGCATAGGCAATGTGGCGCCGGCCGAAGAAGAGGCCCTCGACGATTTCCGCAGGGTCATCGACGTTAACGTGACGGCCGTGTTCCTGTGCGCCAAGCATGCGGGCCGGGCAATGCTGCGGGCCGGCGGGGGCACGATTGTCAACATCGCCTCCATCATGGGCCTGGTTGGGGTCGGCGCGCTTCCCCAGGCCGCGTACAATACATCCAAAGGCGCCGTCATCAACATGACGCGGGAACTGGCCGCGCAATGGGCCAAGCGCGGCGTCCGGGTCAACGCCGTTGCGCCGGGGTGGTTCCCCAGCGAGATGACCGAAGGCATGTTCGATAACGAACGGAGTATCCGGTTCATCGAGCGGCGCACGCCCCTGGGCCGGGCCGGCAGGCCGGAGGAGTTGGTCGGCGCGCTGCTCCTGCTGGCATCGGATGCATCCAGTTTCATTACCGGCCAGACAATCGTCGTGGACGGGGGCTGGACAACGGTGTGATATGATGCGCGATCTCCGCGCCCGTTATATGGTTCCCCTCCATACCCGTCCGGTAACCGAGAAGAAAAAAATTTACGACATTCTCACCAACTACCGGGACGCCATCCAGTTCGTTCACGACCAGACCATCCGGTGGATGAACAAGGGGCTTACGCCGGACGAGATCGTGGAGCGGGTAAAACTGCCCGATCACCTGGCGCGGCAACCTTATCTGTACGAGTACTACGGCACCGTTCCCTGGTCGGTACGGGGCATCTTTGCGGTATATCTGGGCTGGTTCGGGGGCAATGCCACGGACCTCTTTCCCCTGGCGCCAAAGGAGCTGGCCCAACGGTTCGCCCGACTCGCGGGCGGGGACAAAGTCACCGGATTCCGGTTCCCGGACACGGGCGAGGCCTATACCCTTCACGTGCGTCGCGGCGTGGCCGAAGTCCGGCCGCGATTCCCCGAAAATCCCGATATGACGGTGACGGTGGATGCGGCGGTGTGGAAGGAGATCGCCGCGGGCATGCGAAGCCCGGCAGGCGCCCTGATCAAGGGAGATGTCCGAATCGAAGGCGGGACGTTCTCGTTGGTGAAGTTTCTTGGCCTTTTCAAGGATGACTAGTGGATAACGTTGTTTCAATGTTGCGTAATTTGTGGGTCAAACGGCTTCAGAATCGTGTTCGCGCCTGCAATCAGTTCCGCGTCCTTATGTAGCTTTTTCTTTTGTTTCGCAAAAATTGGAGATTGGATTATTTCTTTAAGGCTAGTCATTCCCCTTCTCCAAACACATATGGAGTTCCTTGACCAGCTTTTATTTGTTCTCTACCTACCAAGATATCTTGCAAAAACGGCAGTGGAAGATCCGGATTCTCTTCAATCATTTGTCCAATTTTTGCCCAATATTCGATTTGACCAGCGATTGATCTTTTGAAAACTTTTGCTTTTATTTTGGCTTTCTCAAATAGATCATCAGATACTTTGACTGCAGTTGCCATAAGACCTCCATTTTGTTGTCAAGGTTTCAATTTGCAACTCGAAATCCCCCCCCCCCCATCGCGAGCAAGCTTGCGTCCGTCCCTCCGGGACCCCTATCCCATGTGTCGCCTGCGGACCCATCCGGTCGCGGCCAGTAAGAACGCCAGCAGGATCAAGCCCCATTCATTGACGGTCGGAACGGGAATGCCCGGCGCGGGAACGAGCACCCATCCATCGCCCCCGGTTTCCCACCCATCCACCGCCGGGCAGGCCGTGATCCATGCTGAAGAGCGGACCGCCGCCCCCTTCCGGGATCCACATCTGCCACCCGCCCCGGCCCAGTTCAACGTCCGCCAGCGAACGGTAGTACTTTAGCCGGATATGGTATTCCAGGCCGGGCACAAGCCACTTGCTCTGGTCCGCGGGATCGTCGGCTTGGATGGTCAATACGCCCTTGACCGGGTCAAGTGTCCACCCCCACCCGTTCAACGTATCCGGAAGTTCGAGCGCGTAATGGGATGGGTCGCCGTCGCTCAGGCCGTTGATTTGAATTTCAGTGCACCCATAGCTTGCCTTGGGATAGGTGGCCCCGTCGTTGGCGATATTTCGGCCGTTGGGGATCAGCAGATACTCAATGGTTTGCCTGTCGGGCATCAGCCGGCTGGTCATAACGCCGCTGCTCCGTCCGTGGGCAATGACAAAAACTACGAGCGTATTGCCGGGGCCCAGAGTTGCAGCCGCGTTTTGAAAGGCCGCGATGAGATTGGCCTTGGTCCCCTCGCCGGTGAGCCAGGGGCCGGATCGGCCGGGAGGCACGGCGCCGTCGGAAAACAGGGTGGTCACGGCATCGCCGTCCCATCCGTAATCGTTCATCAGCATGTCGCGTCCCCCGGCGATGGTGTAGTCCCAACTGGTCAGATAGTACTCGTTTCCGGCCCACATCCCGCTGAAAAGGATGGCCCTGTCCCCAGCGGAATACTCCAGCGTGCCGTCTTTGGTGCTCCCGGTCACGCCGAACTGCGGGAATTCAATACCGCCCCACGACCACTGCTGTCCGAGGGTGGTGTTGACGGTATCCCTGGCGGCAAGGTATGCCTCCTCGAAGGTGGGAGCGAACCCAGCGCCGCCCCACTGGAATGCCTCCATGTAGGCGTCGTGAAACGCATACGTATAAGAGGTGCCGGAGAGAAAATCGTACAGGGACATGCCGAACCCGTGCCAGGTGTTTGCCGTCACAACGACGGCTTTGGGCAGCTGGGTAAGGTCATCCACAAATCCGCCCGAAAAACAACTGCCGGTGCAAAACATCAACTCCCCTTGAAACCCTGACAGGGCCGCGAGCAGCTCGCTGTCCCAGATCATGGTTTGTTGATGATCCCGAAATGCGCTGGGTTTGTTCGTCCCGTAATCGTTGTATTCGGCCCATGCAGACGATACGAAAGCCACTATGCCGATGACGGCAAAGCCTGCCGATTTCAGAAGACGTGTTCTGTTCATTTGCAACTCCTCTAAAGAATTTTGATTGGGCACATCGAAGACTTCCACCCGGCTCGGGGCAT
>JAFDKD010000844.1 GCA_019307165.1 Deltaproteobacteria bacterium
CCTGAAGAGATATATAAAAGCGAGGCGGTCCAGGCCGCATACTTGGGTGGAGGCGTGAAGAGTGAGTGAACCTATTTTAAAGGTTGAAGACGTCCACGCTTTTATTGGTAAGCACCACATTCTGCAAGGCGTCACTTTTGATGCAAAGGCTGATGCAGTGACGGTACTAATTGGCCGAAACGGGGCAGGAAAGAGTACTGTTATCAGGACGGTTATGGGACTTATCGGCTCATCCAAAGGAAAAATCGTTTATAAAGGGAGTGAAATTCATAAGAAAAAGCCTTACGAAATTGCCCGTATGGGAATCGGCTTTGTCCCGGAAAATATGGGGATCTTTGCTGGGCTTACGGTGGAAGAAAATATGCGGGTGGCCATGCTCGTGGAGGATGAAGCAACGACCCAAAGGCTGGAGAGGGCCCTGGATATGTTTGGCGATCTCAGGAAGTTCTGGAAGGGCAAAGCGGGGAACCTGAGCGGGGGGCAAAAACAGATGCTCGCCATTGCCCGGGCCATTGTGAACGACACCGCCCTCCTCCTTATCGATGAGCCCTCTAAGGGCCTTGCGCCGATTATCGTGGACGCCGTCATCGAGGCCATCAACCAGATCAAGGACCACAGTGTCGTTGTCCTGGTGGAGCAGAATTTTTACATGGCAAGTTCGGTAGGGGATTATTTTTATATTATGGACGACGGTATGGTGGTCCACAGCGGCGTCATGGAGGAACTCGTCAGCGACGAAGAATTAAAGAGCAAGTATCTCGGCATCTCCAAGGCTGAGGATTAGCACCTAAACAAGATTTCACCACGGCAACTCACGGATTATCTCTGGAATTTCTATCAGTGTAACTCCGTGATAATCTGTGAAGAACTATTAAGGGTTGAGGAAAAAAGGAGTAACTCCCAATGGAGGAGACCATTTTTAAGCGATGGGGCCGAGAGCTCACCATAGCAGGTGCAATTGTCCTCTTTCTCCTGCCCCTCATCGGGATCCCGGGTAAGACTTACATAACGCTGACTATTGCGGGGTTTGCCATGGGCATGCTCCTTTTCCTTGTGGCTTCCGGTGTAAGTATCATATTCGGCCTCATGGATGTCTTGAATTTTGCCCACGGCGCCCTGTTTGCCTGGGGGGCCTATGTGGGTTTCACCGTCTTTGGATATCTGATGAAATGGGTGGAGGCCGATTCGGTACTTCAAAACTTCGCTGCCTTCTCTCTGGCCATTGTCGCTGCCATGGTGGTGGTCGCGCTTGTGGGGATCGTCCTGGAAAGGGTGCTTGTTCGTCGGGTCTATGGGTCTCACCTCTTTCAGATCCTCATTACCTTCGGCGCCACTATCGTTCTCGTAGAGCTTATCCGCGTCTTTTGGGGCCCCAATGATGAAGTGATGACCGTTCCCCTGACGTTTTCAAGAAGCTGGGACGTCATGGATATTATCATTAATAAATATCGGGTCATATGCATCGTAGTAGGTTTTGTCGTCTACGGCGTGATCCAGCTTATTCTCAAAAAGACGAAATTGGGGATGATTGTACGAGCCGGGGTGGAGGACCGGGACATGGTCCAGGCCATGGGGCACAATATTTTCCTCCTATTCACTGGCGTCTTCGCTGCCGGCGCGGCCCTGGCGGCCGTGGGGGGATTTGCCATGTCCATATTCAGTTTGCAGGTGTATCCGGACATGGGAGGCTCCTTCCTCCTCTTTGCCTTCATCGTTGTTATCATCGGGGGTCTGGGAAGTATAACGGGTTCCTTAGTGGGAGCCCTTATCGTTGGGCTCACTTACAATTATGTGGCCTACCTGGTCCCCTGGGCCGCTGCGGGCGCTAACATCATGATTATGATAATCATCCTTCTCATTCGGCCTACGGGTCTATTTTCAGTTGGAAAGTAGGAGGGTAACAGGTATGGCAGGGGCAACACCGGTTCAGATTTTCCATATGGAGGAAAAGAGAAGACAGTACAGGAGCGGCGGCTTTTTTCTCAAGGTCGGCCTTCTGGCCCTTTTCGTGCTGGTGCCTTTCCTGTTTCCCTCCTTCAAGACAGTCGATCTTGCCATGCAGATCATCATGTTCGCAACCCTGGTGGCCAGTTTTGACATTCTCCTCGGCTACACAGGGATTCTCTCATTTGGTCACGGCATGTTTTTCGGCATCGGAGCCTACTGTGTGGCCTTTCTTGTTGGCAAGTATGGGACGCCTTCTTACGCTAATCTGGCCCTGGGTTTTGTTATCGCTGCGCTTGTCGCCTCGGTCCTGGCTATCGTCATCAGCTTTCTTTCCCTGCGGGTCAAGGCCATCTTCTTC
>JAFDKD010000156.1 GCA_019307165.1 Deltaproteobacteria bacterium
CCTGGAGTTTGCGATATATGTTTTCGGACATGATAACCTCCCGACTGGAAGCGGCCGCTGACGGCCGTGTTGTTCAGTCTATTGATAAATTGGCCGGTCTTACTCCAATTAACCGGAGTCGTATTTAGACGTAGGGTAAGGGCCAGATCCTCAAGTAGTCCCGAATACGCCGCCATACGCCGGCCAGGCCGGTGGGCTCCACGTGAATGAAGAAGATGATCAGCCCACCCAGGGCCATGAGCTTTACCGGCGAAACCAGGATCTTGATGTCGGCCGGCTGACTGGACATGCCGGCGGCGATGTCCACCATCCAGTTGAGAAATTCCGGGACGAATACCAGAAAGATGGCCCCCAGGACCGAGCCGACGATGGTGCCAAGACCGCCGATGATGACCATGGCCAGATAATTCACAGAGACGTCCAGGCCGTAGAACAACGGGGTGGATGAGCGCATTAGGATGCCCCACAGGGCCCCGGCCATGCCGGCGTAAAACGAACTGACGACAAAGGAGAGTATTTTGTACTTGAAGACCGGAATGCCTGCCACTTCGGCGGAAACGTCGTTGTCGCGGATGGCCATCAAGGCCCGGCCGTACTTGGAGCGGAACAGGTTCTTGGCGCACCATAGCCCCAAGACAACGAAAAATAGGACGATGTAGTACATTTCGAGATGGGAACTCATGACCCAGGAGCCGAAACTGGGGGAGGGGATGTTGATACCGGCTGAACCGCCGGTCACGGCCTTCCATTTGACAAAGGTATAGTCGCAGATGAACTGAAAGGCCAGGGTGGCGATGGCCAGATAGATGCCCTTGATGCGCAAGGCCGGCACGCCAATGATCAAGCCCAAAAGGGCGGCCAGGAAACCGGCCCCCAAAATGGCCAGCCAGAAGGGGAATCCCAGATGGTTTATCAGGTTGCCGTAAGTATACGCCCCCACACCAATGAAGGCGGCGTGGCCAAGCGAGATGAGTCCGGTATACCCGGTCAGGATGTTGATCCCCATTGCCGCCAAGACGGCGATCCCCAGTTGACTCAGGAAATATTGGTGGAAGTCGCCCAGGAACGGCGGGACCGCCACGATGACCACGGCGAAAAAGAGAACCCAGGTCTTTGCGTAGGTCGTGCGGAAGATGGCCTCGTCCGACGGGTATGACTCCTTGATAAACGGTGAATAGATGTAACTGTAACGTTCGATAAAGGTGGCCATGTCAGATGTCCTCCAATTTCACCGTGGCTTTGAGCCTGGATGACCTGCCGTCCATGTAAGTGATTTGAATATCCATGTCGTGGTTTTTCTTGTCCGGCATGTACAGGGCCTCAATCACGTCCCTGTACCGCTCATTGATGATCCGCCGCCTCACTTTGCGGGTCCGGGTCAGTTCCTCGTCGTCGGGGTGAAGTTCCTTGGGCAGCAGTACCATACGGTGAACACGCATCGTCTCCGGTAGCCGATCGTTGATTTTTCGGATCTCTTCGCGGATCAGGTTGATAATTCCGTCGTTTTGCGAAAGGTCCGTGAACGTAGTGTAAGCGATGTTGCGCTTGTTTGCCCAGTTGCCTACGTTCTCCATGTCGATGCTGATCATGGCCGTAATGTAGTCCTGCCGGTCACCAAAGGTGACGGCCTCCCGGATGTATGGACTGAACTTGAGGCGGTTGGCCAGGTCCTGAGGGGCGAAGCGGGTACCGTCATTGAGGTACATCAGGTCCTTTTGGCGGTCCAGGATGACCAGGTGCCCGTATTCGTCGTTGTATCCCGAGTCGCCGGTCTTGAGCCAGCCCCCCTGGAAGGTGTCGGCCGTCTCTTCCGGGTTGTTGTAATACCCGTCGATATTGGTCGGGCTCTTGACCCAGATCATACCGTCGTCGTCGACCTTGATCTCGACTCCCGGCAGGGGCGACCCGGTGGTCTCCGGCCGGACGTCACCCTTGCGGTGGCAGGTGGCGCAGGCGCAGTTTTCCGTCATGCCATACAACTGCATCAGGTCGATGCCCAGGGCAATGTAAAAGGTAAAAACCTCCCGGCCGATGGCCGCCCCGCCGGTGACCGCCATGCGTATCCGGCCCAGTCCCACACGTTGGCGAACGCCTCGCAGCGTGGTGAACAGGGCCAGTTTGTACAGGAATTTCTTGAACCCGGTCAGCCCTTTCTTGCCGTCCAGCACCAGATCGGCGTGCTCCAGCCCAAGCTCCATGGAATTGTCGTACACCCATTTCTTGACCGGCCCGGCATCCTCCATGCGCGCCCGGATGTCCGAACAGATGTCTTCGTACATTCGAGGCGACAGCGTAGCCAGGGTGGGCTGGATTTCGTGAAAATCGATTTTGACCGAATCCTGGCCTTCGGGGAAGTTGTATCCGTGGCCGGCGTGGACGAAGCGGGCCACGGTGAACTGTTCGCCCATCCAGGGCATGGGCAGCAACGAGTAGACCTCATCCCATTCGTAGATCGGGTGCACCGAGAGGAGGAGGTGAGAGGCCATGGACATGTTGTAATGGCTGATCATGGCCAGCTTGGGCAGACCGGTGGTGCCCGACGTGGGCAG
The DNA here is from genome assembly GCA_019307165.1 of Deltaproteobacteria bacterium. Classification (GTDB taxonomy): domain Bacteria; phylum Desulfobacterota; class DSM-4660; order Desulfatiglandales; family Desulfatiglandaceae; genus JAFDKD01. The sequence goes on from JAFDKD010000156.1 coordinate 2,550, forward strand.
CATCATGCAGATCATGTCCGGCGTGATGTTGATTTCGTTCAGCCGTTTCTCCGCCTCCCGGCTCTCCTGCCCCATTTTGATCACCTCGTCCATGTGGATCAGGTAGGGGTAGCGGTCGAAATAGTGGCTCATTCCCCGGCTGTCCCAGACCACGACCTTGACGACATGATCCTTGAGCTGATCCCAAATCGATATCAGCTTGTCCATCTGCTCCTGGTCTTCCACAACCATGACCGTGGTGTCGGAAGCCGTGACCAAGTAAGTGATTTCCCGAGACTGCATATCCTGATAAATGCCCACGCTTAACCCGCCGATGCGCATGGCCCCGAACTCGGCAATCAACCATTCCGGCGAATTGTCCCCGATGATGCTCATGTGGTCTCCCGGCTTGACACCCAGAAGAAGCAGCCCCTTGGCGAAATTCACGATCTTGTCGTGAAAGTCCTTCCAGGTCAAAGGTTGCCAGATGCCGAAGCGCTTATAGCGCAAGGCCGTCCGCTCGGGGCTTTTCTCCGCCCATTCCTCGATCAGGTCGGTCAAAGGTCGAGCTTCATACGCGTCCGACATGGCTAACCCTCCATTCCCAGGTAGGCTTCCTTGACTTGAGGGTCTTCTCGTATTTCCCTGAAATCGCCCTCGGCGATCTTTACGCCGAAGTTGAGGACGCAGACCTTGTTCGAAAGGTCCCGCACGGTTTTGAGATCGTGCTCGATCCAGACCACAGTGATCCCCAGATCCCGATGCACGTCTATCATGAAGCTGGCCATGTCTTCTTTTTCCTCCACGCTCATGCCGGCCATGGGCTCGTCGAGCAAAAGAAGCTGCGGCTCGAGGGCCAGGGCCCGGCCCAGGTCGACCCGTTTTTGGAGGCCCTGAGGCAGCAGGCCGACCGGTTTCCAACGCACCGCGGAAAGGTCCAGAAAGTCCATAACCATTTCCTCGATTTCAACTCGGCACTTCATCTCCATCTTCAGTCCCTTCCCGACCCGGAACAGACTGGAGAAAAAAGCCTCGGGCATGCGCTGATGCCGCCCCAATTTGATGTTCTCCAGGACGGTCATCCCACGGAAAAGCTCCACGTGCTGGAAGGTCCGACCGATGCCCATGGCCGCCCGTTTGTGGGGCACTATGTGGTTGATCATTTGGCCTTTGTATAGGACGTTGCCTTCCTGGGGGTGATACACGCCGCTGATACAATTGAGCAGACTGGTCTTGCCGGCGCCGTTTGGACCGATAATGCCGAAGACGTCACCCTTCTCAATAGTCAGGTTGATTTCGTTGAGGGCCTGGACCCCGCCGAAGGTCAGACTGAGATCCTTAATCTCCAAAATCGGTTCGCCGTTTACCCCAGCCATCTTTTTCTCCGTTTGTATCGTTTGGCTTCGGAATAGTTCTTTTCCTTATCCTCGGATCCGCCCAAGTAGGCTTCCTGGATGTCCGCGTTGTTGAGCAGTTCCTGGGCCGTGTCATCCATGACCACGCGGCCGTTGTCCATGACGTACCCGTGTTGGGCGATCTTGAGGGCGACCATGGCGTTCTGCTCGGACAAAAGAATGCCGATGTTCCGCTCATCTTTGATCCGCCGGATGATCCTGAAGATTTCCTCTACCATCATCGGGGCCAACCCCAGGGAGGGTTCATCGAGGAGCATGAACTTGGGATTGGTCATCAAGGCCATGCCCACGCACAGCATCTGCTGTTCGCCGCCGGACAGGTATCCGGCCTGCATTTTGAGCCGATCCTTCAAGGGCGGGAAATACTCCAGCACGGACTCGATGTCCCGGGGCACTTCGGCGTCCCAGCGGCAGCTGGCCGCGGCCTTCAGGTTTTCGGTCATATTGAGGTATTCGAAAACCGGCCGGCCTTCCATCAGGTAGGTCAGTCGCATTTTTTTGGTAATGTCAACAGCTTTCATCTTATTAAGCCGCACGTCGTTCAGCGTGATTTCCCCCTCCTGGATCTCCCCTTCGTAGATAGGCAGGATCCCGGAGATGGCCCGCATCAAGGTACTTTTCCCGCTGCCGTTCCCGCCCAGAAGAGCGGTTATGGCCTCGGACTCGGCATTCAAGGACACGCCGTGCAGGACGGAAATGACGCCGAAGTAGACAACGGTCAAATTTTCGATCCTCAGCATATGGCTATACCCTCTCGATCTCCACCTGGCCGAACAGGCCGGTCGGGCGGATCATCAGGACCAGCAACAGGAACAAGTAAGGTGTCACCATGCGAAAACCTTCAAGCCCAATGGCCGGTTCAAGATAGAAGGTCGTCAGGGATTCCACAATCCCGACCATGAGGCCGCCTAAGATACAGCCCAAAATGCTTTCCAGGCCAGCTACCAGCACTACCGGGATGGCCACGAAGGCGACAATGCCCATGTTGTAGGTCAAGGTGCCTGTCCAGGCCACCAACACACCGGCGATAGCGGCCACAATGGACGAAATAATCCAGGTCAGCATCAGAGCGAACCGGGTGTTGATACCGAACGCCATCGCCTTGACCTGGCCCTCGGCCGTGGCCCGCATGATGATGCCCCAACGGGTATAGTTGTAGAAGACCAGCAGAATAGCGATGCAGGAAACGGCCAGGATGCTGCTCCAGATCTGCTCCGAAGTAAAGAAAAACTGGCCGGCTTCAAAGGTCAGATCCGGAAGGTTTACCTCGACGTTTTCGCCACTAGTCCCAACGGTAATCTGAAATAGGCCGATCAGAAAAATGGACAGACCAATGGTCACCATAATGGCCGAGAAGGGGTCCCGGCCGGAAAGCGGTTCGATCAGGATCTTTTCGATTGCCCCTGCGGCGATGACGACGAAAATCAGGAAAATGGGCAGCATCAGATAAAAGGGTAGCCCGAACAGAGTGGCGGCGAAATACAAGGCCGCCCCCATGGTGCAGAATTCGCCGATCGCAAAATTGAATACTCGCGAAGACTTGTAAACGATGACCATGCTCAAGGCAATGATGACGTAGATCGCCCCTTTGACCATACCGATGATGATGGCTTGCACAAGAAAAGCCACGTCTTATCCCTCCGTGTTTGTTTAACGCAGTTTTCCGCCAGGAGCGCTCTTCTTAGAAGAAAAAACGAAGGCGCGACCCCTGGCGGGGTCATTGAACTATTATTTCAGGTATTCGTCGATATCGTACCATGGGGTGATCGGGACGTTCGACTTGGTTTCCCATTGGGCCTGGATGATCCGGAAACGGTTCAGCCGGTGCAGACCGTAGTCCACGGTCTTGCCGCCGTACATGCCATAGATATCCCAGCCTTTGAGGTTTTCCAAAGCCACTCGGCAGGTTTCCCTGGTGATCGGTCCTTTGGCCGCCGCGCGTTTGGCGCCCTCGGCGCAGATCAGCGACATGAGGAATGATTGCACGTAAACATCCCAGTTGACCCACTCGTGGCCCTGTTTCTTGGCCGTCTCCAGACAGATATTGACCAGTTTGTTATCGGTCTCATTGGGTCGGGGGTAGGGGCCGAAAGCGTACATACCGTCGTGGGCCTTGCCCGCGGTCTTGAAATTGACTTCGGCGGCGGAATAGCTCAAGCCGAGAAGCGGTTTCTTGGGGAAAAACTTACGGTAAAGCTTCTCAAACCGGGCGCTCACCGGAACGGCCCAGGACCACAGGATAGTGTACTCCGCCTTGTTCTGGCGGATCTTCATCATGGTTGGGGTATAATCGGTCGTAGTGAAGGTGACCGGCTCTTCCAAAACGAGATCCACGCCGAATTTTTCGGCGTAGACCCGCAATTTTTCCAGGGGATCCTTACCGGCCGTGGCTTCAATGTATATAAAGGCCACCTTGGGTTTGCCCTTGCCTTTATGCAGCTTGGTCTTGATGAACTTCAGAATCGCTCCGCACTGGTCGCCGTAAGGCACGCCGCATGAGAAATAGTACGGAAATTCCTTCTTCACATTTTCGTTGAAAATGTGCGTTGCCATGGAACCGTCGACGCAGACGATTTTCGTCTCCGCCACCCTTTCCCGGATGGCCCGCAGCACGCCGGTCATAAAACCGGAATGGAACATGAGCTCATCCTCGGGCTCGGAGGCCAGGGCGCGGTTGAAGGCGGCCACGCTGGTGGGGACGTCATACATCCCGTCCTCCAGAATCACCTTGTAGGGCCGCCCGGCGATGCCGCCATGTTCATTGATGTAGGCCGCACCGTCCACGTAACCCCAGCCCGTTTCCGGGACCGCCCCCACCTTGCCGCTCAATATACCCACGCCAAGCAGGGTTACCGGCT
>JAFDKD010000845.1 GCA_019307165.1 Deltaproteobacteria bacterium
GTGATCAAGAAATACATATAGCAACCGTTTGACGGCCATTTTCGGGCTGCGGTCAGTCGTAAAGAGGAGGCGTCATCATGTACTCTAAAATACTCTCTCTGAGGTTCCCCAAGGACATCGTGAATGAACCCATTACGGTGAACCTGGTCAAGGAATTCGATCTTTCCTTCAATATCCTGAAAGCGACCATCTACCCCAGAAAAGAGGGCATTGCCGTACTGGAACTGAGCGGACACCGGAAAAATTTTCAAAAGGGCGTCCGTTACCTGAAGGGACTCGGGATCAAAGTGGAGAGCATTGGGCAGGACATCAAGCGGGATGATGACGTCTGCTTTCAGTGTGGGGCCTGCACCGCGGTGTGCCCTACCGGCGCCCTTTATATCAAACGCCCGGAGATGGAAGTCGTATTCGAAAGCGAAAAGTGCAGCGCCTGCGAGTGGTGCGTGTCCGCGTGCCCCGCGAGGGCCATGTCGGTGAAATTCAATAAGGGACTGCTCGATTAACCAGTTAGCAGTGTTAGGGTTGACGGGCAAGCGGGCCCCTGGTCGTCAAGGGCCGAAGGATAGGGGCGTGTGGCGCCGGGCGGCGCGAGGCGGGTTTTTCGGGCGGGGGTTCCCCGCTCGTGTTGTTTCCACGCGTATTGGACCAAGCTTTTAAGCCGCCCTCTATACATTGAATATTGAACATTGAGTTATTGAAGATTTGTGGATGCCCGGCACTCAACCTCAAAACCGTAGTCTTATAGGGCAGACGCGTTCATTCAAGTTGAGTGCCGGGCCACAATCAATTTTCAATCTTCAATTCTTAATTTTTTTTGCGGTCCTGTAAGTGCCTAAAGTGATCTGAAGCGAAGGATTTTTTTGACGTTTCATATGATTGAAGAGCGAAGCTCCTCCACGACTTTAGCTCACTTTAGCTCACTCATAACTCTAGCTCACTTCATGGTTGGGCATTTCCGCATTTGCATAGCCAGACAACTATGAACTGGACCAGAGGACCAGGTTTTGCAAATTGAATAAATAATGAATCATTCATCCCGAAGCGTCGTGGTCGCCTTGAGCGGGGGCGTGGACAGCGCCATGGCCGCCGCCCTCCTGATTCGATCCGGCTGGACGGTCCACGGTCTTCATTTCCTGCTCCCCGCGGCCGCTTCCCGGATCAAGGACCGAATCGCCGCCGTAGAAGGTATCGTCGGCCGCCTGAACATGCCGCTGGAGATGCTGGATCTACAGCAAGCCTTTGACCGCGCCGTCATTGCCCCTTTTCTGAATGCCTACCTCCAGGGGTTGACGCCCAATCCCTGCGTCATGTGCAATGAAACGGTCAAGTTCAAATACCTTGAAAAATACGCCCAGGACAAAGGGATCGACGCCGTGGCCACGGGGCATTACGTGATTATTTCCAGGGAGAACGAACGCGCCCCGACACGGCTTTTCCGGGGAAAAGACCCGGTTAAAGAACAGTCCTACTTTCTTCACCGACTCGACCGGTCCGTATTATCAAAAACCGTATTCCCCCTGGGTGAATGGACAAAGGCGGATGTCAGGAAACAGGCGAAAGAAATCGGCCTGCCGGTTCATGCCGCTTCCGGGAGCCAGGAGATATGCTTCATCCCCGGAAACGACTATCGCCGGTTCATGGGGAAACGTGATGATGCACGGCTGCCTGGCCCGGGCCTTATCGTGACGGAGGGTGGAGAGCGGGTCGGCGAGCATGGCGGCATACACGCTTACACCATCGGCCAGCGTCACGGCCTGGGAATCGCTTCGGAGCGTCCTTACTATGTCAAGGAAATCCGGCCCGAATCCAATGAACTGGTCGTAGCACGAAAAGAGGCATTGTTCAGCGGGCAAGTGGCTGCCGGGGACGTCAACTGGATCGAAGGGATGCCCGAACGGGAAGAGATGCCGGTATCCGCACAGGTCCGATACCGTCACAGGGCCGCACGAGGCCGCCTGCGGGTTGTCTCTCCGCTGGAAGTAACCGTGGACTTTAGAGATCCCCAGTGGGCGGTCACCCCGGGGCAGGCGCTGGTCTTTTATGAGGGCAACCGCCTGCTCGGGGGCGGGTGGATTAGGAGGGATGGCAAGAGCATTGAAGATTGAACATTGAAAATTGAACATTGAAACGGGCGGAGGACAGGGGGCGGAAGGTGGTAGGTAGAGAATATCGAATAACGAATATCGAACAAGGAATGTCGAAGGGATGGAGGAACGGGGGGCGGAAAAAGGTGTCAGGTGTCAGGTGTCAGGTGTCAAAAAAAAGGTTGGCACATCTCCCCAATTTTCAATGTTCAATC
>JAFDKD010000846.1 GCA_019307165.1 Deltaproteobacteria bacterium
CTATGGCCACTTTCAGCGAAATCATGGATTCGGACGTTGTCAACAGGCGCGTGCCTGTGATTGCCGAGGCGGTTGGTACGGTCGGCGGTCCACAGTTGCGCAACATGGCTACTATGGGCGGTAACATTTGTAACGGCGCCGTTAGCGCCGACAGCGCCGGCGCCCTGCTGGTGCTCGAAGCCGACCTGGAGATCCGGGGAGTCAACGGCAAGCGCGTGGTTCCTATCGTGGGCTTCCACCAGGGGCCCGGCAGGGTTGCCCTTAAGCAGGGTGATGTACTCGTGGCCTTTCGTATCAGGCCCGAGAACTACAAGGGGTTTGGTGCAGCCTATTACAAATACGCCATGCGCGACGCCATGGACATTGCCACCATCGGCTGTACAGCCGCCGCCTGTCTGGACGGCGACAAAATTGACGAATTGAGGCTGGCCTTCACCGTGGCCGCCCCAAAGCCGATTCGTTGTGAACACGCTGAAAAAGTTGCCGTGGGCAAGTCACTTTCCGAGAAAACCTTAAAGGCCATCAGCGACACTGTGCAAAAGGACGTCAAACCGCGCAGTTCCTGGCGCGCCACCAAAGAATTCCGTCTGCATGTCATCCGCACCTTAACACAGCGGGTTGTCAGGCAGGCCGTTGAAAGAGCAGGAGGAAAATTTTAATGCAACAAAACATTACCTGTACCATTAACGGCAAGCAGTACTTTCTTTCGGTGGATGTGGGGCAATCTCTGCTGGATACGCTGAGAAACCTTGGCGTCACCAGCGTCAAGGAAGGGTGCGGCGTCGGTGAATGCGGCGCCTGCACTGTCCTGATGGATAACATTCCGGTGGATTCCTGCATCACGCTGGCCGTTTGGGCAGACGGAAAGACCATCCGCACGGTTGAGGGTGAGTCCAGAGACGGTCAACTCTCCAGGGTCCAGCAGGCCTATGTCGATGCGGGCGCCGTGCAATGCGGTTTCTGTACTCCGGGCCTGATAATGACCTCCACCGCTTTCGCGGAGAAGCACAAGGATCGCAAGGTCCCCCGCGAGGAAATCCGCAAAGGACACGCGGGCAACCTCTGCCGCTGCACCGGGTATGAGACCATCATCCGCGCCGTAGAAATGTGCCTGGAAGATTCAGAAGATAGGGACCCTGACAAAGATTAGTATTTTCAACTTATCATCGCCTAAAACGAAAAGGAGCTACTTATGAACAAAGAAAAAATGGATGCCGACATTGAAGAGGAAAAGGATGTCTTCGATCTCATCTACAAATTAGAAGATAATCCCCCTGTAAAGGAGGGAATGTTCGCGGCACTTCAGCACCTTTTGGCGATTATTGTCGGAATTATTACACCAACCCTGATTATCGGAGGTGTCCTGGGTCTGGGCAGCGAGATTCCATATTTGATAAGTATGGCCCTGTTTGTTTCAGGCGTGGCCACATTCATACAGGTAAAACGGATCGGACCGGTCGGCTCCGGTATTTTGAGCATCCAGGGAACCAGTTTTGCTTTTCTCGGTGCCATATTGACGGCAGGATTTATGGTAAAAAATCAGGGTGGCGGGACAAAAGAGATTTTGTCAACTATCTATTGTTTATGCTTCTTCGGAGCGTTTATTGAGATGATCCTCAGCCGTTTTCTCCACCGTCTGAGGACGGTGATTACGCCGGTCGTTACCGGAACGGTTGTGACGCTCATCGGACTTAGTCTGGTCAAGGTGGGACTCATGGATATGGCCGGCGGCAAGTGGCTTTTTGACAACAAACCGGAGCTGTTCGGAAGCGCGCAGAACCTTTTTCTTGCATTTCTTGTCCTGATTATCGTTATTATCTTGACCAATAGTAAAAATAAGTTCCTGAGAATGGGCTCTATCGTGATAGGATTGATAGTAGGGTATATAATTGCCGCGTTCATGGGTAAGGTCAATTTTAGCGCATTGCAGGGCTTGCCCTTAATAAGTATTCCCATCCCGTTCAAATACGGTTTCAGCTTTAACCTGACCGCCTTCATCCCTGTTGCGTTTATCTATCTCATCACAACAATCGAATCTACGGGAGATATTACGGCTACATCAATGGTGTCCGGCGAACCTATCGAAGGGGACTTATACATGAAGAGGATCAAGGGCGGCGTCCTGGGAGACGGTGTAAATTCCGCTATCGCCGCCATGTTCAATACGTTCCCCAATACGACTTTCAGTCAGAACAACGGTGTGATCCAGCTTACCGGCATTGCCAGCCGTTATGTGGGAATGTATCTCGCCGGTTTCCTGGTTGTTCTCGGCTTGTTTCCGGTTGTCGGGGCGTTC
>JAFDKD010000157.1 GCA_019307165.1 Deltaproteobacteria bacterium
CGCTTGAGCGCTTTCAAGGCTGAAATCACCCCCATCATCTCCATGCGGTTGTTGGTGGTGTGCGATTCGCAGCCGGAGATTTCCTTAACCGTCCGGCCGTGTCTCAAGATAGCGCCGTAGCCGCCCGGACCCGGGTTGCCGCTGCAGGCGCCGTCTGAGAAAATTTCCGTTATTTGTACCGTAGTGGTCGGCATTCGGGTCCTGCCTGGACACTGGATACTCACAATGTCCTTTCCGCCATTTAAGGATGGGTCCTACTTGACCTGAACGACCACATGGATCCGGAGCGTCGGCTGGTCCTTATAATTCGTCCCAAAGGTCAGGCTCCCCTGATAGGTTTCCGCCCTCTGCGCGGGTTTGGTCACAAATCGAACTTTGAATTTCTTTCCCTTTTCAACTTCTTCAACCACGTAGGAGAGTTTTTCGGGAAACGTTTGTTTTTTCGGGCTGAGCGATAATGGCTCATCGTCCGTGGTTTCTATGGTTACCTCGCTGCTGAGTTCATTGCCCATCCTGCCTCTCATCCTGACCGTGCGTTTTGACATCTTGATGCGGGGGGGCTTTTTGATATTGACCGAAACGTTCACGCGCAGTTCAGGTTTTTCGGGGAAATTGGTCTTGATGTTCAGATATCCTTTATATCCGGCTTCGGCCACGGCTTTTGTCGTAAAGCTGAATTTGAAGACCTTGCCTTTTTCGACTTCTTCCATGGTGTAGGAAATTTTGTCTTCAAGAGAAAAGCTTGCCGGCGTCAGTTCGAGGGGCTTGTCCATTTGCGATGAGACTTGCAGTTCGCCGGTCAGTATTTTTGTGCCGTCCCCGCGCATGATGAGTCGGGAGGGCGTGAGCTCTATAAACATGAGGATTTTGGCCTTGAGTGCCAGCCGCAATACATTGTTGACCGGATCATTGGAGAAAACCCTTGCACTTTTTGAAACGTTTCCCCGATATCCTTTGGTATTGACCGAGAGCTTGATTTTACCTTCCCCGCCCGGGGGAATGACCCTGTCGAAGTGGGCCACGGCGCAGCCTCAGCCAGGCTTGACGTTTTTTATTTGAAGCGGCTCATTGCCTTCGTTAACAACTTTGAACTCATGCGAAATCGTTTCCCCCTGGGGCACTTCCCCGAAATCGAAAACCTTTTCCGTGATGACGATTTTCGGGCCTCCGGAAGCGCCTCCGACAGCCTTTTCAGCCGCTGATGTCTGTTCGGGCTTTGCCCAAGCCGGATTGCTCAATAGAAACAACGTTCCGATTAAAATCAGCCCGGCCTTCAAACGTATCTTCATGGTTTTGTCCTCCGTTTTGCATTGATATACTATTAAGACAAAAAAATTGAAAAAGAGAAGTCGTCTCCAATCCGATCTGGAAACGTACCGCGGCGCCCCAATGTCATTTACGGATGGGCGGTAGGCAGCGTTCCGTCACGAACCCATTTCGTTTCTAAGCTGGTACGTGAGAATGTCCAACCTCACGGTACAGTAGATATGTTCAATCAGGCAGCATTCCGGTACCCGGATTCGCGTGGGCGAAAAATTGAGGATGGCATTGACCTGCGATTTGAGAAAAAGGTCGGCCACATGTTGAGCCGCCTGAGGCGGTGTTGTAATCACGGCGATTTCAATATCCAACTCGTCCGCGGTCGACTCCAACTCACCGATATCCTGAATGGTTATGCCGGACTCGAGGTTTTGGTGCTCTATAAAGGCGGACCCAAGGTTTCCCATCCCCGCAACGCCGACGTTCCAATCGCGGTTTACGGCAAGGATCTTTTTGATTTGCGCCTGCAAGTCCCTGACATCGTATCCCACGCCCCGGATACCGAATTCCCCGAAATAACCCAGGTCCTTTCTCACCTGGGCTGGATTGACTTGGCACAGCCAGGCCATTTTTTCGGAGGACACCATACGGTAACCGTCAAACTCAAGCAATTCGAGCTGCCGATAATACATGGAAAGCCGCGTAATCGTCGCTTTTGGTATTTTACCAGGCTTTGTCATTCGATTATCCCCGTATCAGCGCCCTCGGCGAATTTTCGGGACCGGCGGCGTCTTTTGCGTTCGATACCAGGTTGCGCGCCGTTAAAGGTCGAACCAGGTGACCTCATAACACAAACGGGAGGCGGGAACAACCCGGTTTCCATCCTGGAAACTGCACCCCACTCAAATTTCATTTATGGATGGGCTCAAACCTGGAAAACGCCTCTGATTTGTGATGACATCATCTTGGAAATTGGTATAACCTGAATCTTGCAAGATTCAGGTATGTGATTTTCCGCCCCTGCCTCACTTGCCGGGTGTTGTGATGCCTCCTGCAATGAGGGAGGAGAATCAACATCATAATATAGGCATTCGCATGGATGATAACAACCCCTCCGGCATTCCCGAAGATTTGCGCACAGCGTCACCGGACCGTTCCTCGCCCCGAGGCGATGCAGACGCGTCGTCAACGTGTATGGTGCTATCCAATGAAAGGTATCAGGCCTTCTTGGAAAACATCGAGGAGGGCGTCTACGAGGTGGACATCCATGGTAACTACCTCTACTTCAACAACGCCCTTTGCAGAATCTTCGGCTATCCCAGGGATGAAATCCAATTTCAGAACTTTTCCAAATTCATGGATGAGGAGAATGTGCGCAAGACGCTGGCCGCCTTCAATCGCATTTACAGAACTGGAAGAGGTTTTTCTGACCTGATTTGGCGAATTAAAACAAAAACGAACGAAATAAGGATTATTGAACTCTCTGCCCATCTCATTACCGACAACCGCGGGGAAAAGATCGGTTTCCGAGGTATTGCGCGTGACATAACAGAGGTAAATCGGATCAGACGGAACAACGAAGCCCTGTTGCGGATCAGCCTCGCTTTGCCGGAATATCCCCACCTCGAGGATTTGCTCGATTATGTGAGCCTCGAGATCAAGCGGCTTATCGACGTGGAAGGGGCGCTGGTCATTTTACTGGATGAAGAAAAGAATGAATTGTATTTCAAGGCGGCGGCGCACGATGATTCTGCCGCGGAAATGCGCGTGAAAGAGATTCGTTTTTCAGCGGAGCAAGGGGTTTCCGGAGAAGTCATCCGAACCGGGGAGTCCATTGTCGTTCCCGATACGTCGAAAGACCCCAATTTCTATTCCATGGTGGATAGTCAAGCCGGATTCCATACCCGGATGATGCTGGATGTGCCCCTCAAAAGCAAGGACCGAACCGTTGGCGTGCTATGCGCCATGAACAAAAAAGCGGGGATTTTCGATCAAACGGACGTGGCCCTTCTCAACATGATGGCCGGCACCGTGGCATTATCCATAGAAAACGCGCGCTTTTCGGAGGAAGTGCGGGAAGCTTACCGGGAGGTCTCCAGTCTCAACAGGGCGAAGGACAAAGTGATCAACCACCTCTCCCATGAACTGAAGACCCCCGTGTCCGTATTGAGGGCCACCCTCAACATCCTTCGCAAACGGCTCAGCCGCTCGTCGGGAGACAAATGGGAAACCACCATTGAAAGGGCCCAGAGAAATCTGCAGCGCCTGCTGGAACTCCAATACCAGGTAGAAGACATCGTTCGGGAAAAGGACTACGTGGCGCATCGGATGATGTCCTGGCTTTTGGACGCTTGCTCGGATGAACTCGAGGGACTGATCGCAGAGACCGTGGGTGAAGGCCCCGTTATCGAGCGGGTCAGAGACCGGATCAATGAAATTTTCGGGCATGTCGAAAGTACTCCGGAAAAAATCGAATTGGGTCGATTCATCGCTGCGACATTGGATGATATAAGACCGCTGTTTTCACATCGGCAGATCGATTTGATCACTGTTTTCGAACCGGCGCCGGCCATATGGATGCCCGCGGATCCATTGAAAAAGGTGGTCGTCGGACTCATCAGAAACGCCGTCGAAAATACCCCCGATGAGGGCAGAATCGAGGTATCGGCGCGCAGGCGCGGCACGGGCGCCGAATTCCTGGTTCGAGATTACGGGGTCGGCATTACGCCCGAAAATCAACCCCGCATTTTTGAGGGATTTTTCATCACCCAGGATACGATGGACTATTCATCCAAACGACCCTACGACTTCAACGCCGGAGGCAAGGGCGCGGACTTGCTGCGCATGAAGATATTTTCGGAGCGCTACCATTTCAGAATCCATCTGGCTTCAACCCGATGCCCCCACATTCCGAGTGACAAGGACATCTGCCCGGGGAGGATCAGCCGGTGCGCCTATTGCCGGGTGGAAGGGGACTGTCACGCGTCGGGCGGCACGACGTTCAGGGTGTTCTTCCCCTCAGCTCACCGATGAAAGGGATGTTTTAATCCCTTGTAGAAATCCACGTCCTGTGGGCCCGGATCTTTGCGTCCTGTCAGGCCCTTGCCTACAGGAAAAGCGAGCAGCTTCCGCGTGGGGAAATGCCGGAAAAATCGGAAAAATGAGGCCGTGGCAAACGGCATGATTGAGGAGAAAGGAACATGGACAGCAGTGAATTGCTCAGAAGACTGGAAGAGGAGGGCGAATTGACGAGCCGTCAAGACGAGGCTCCCACGGATTCGTCGGCGGACTCCCGAGCGAATAAAGCGTTGCGGGCCGAAATGGGACCGCGACTTGACGATCTCATGGGGCTGCTCGCCTGGCTGAAGACCGAACAGGCTAAGCTTGGGGGTCGTGGAAAGGCGGAAACTATCGAAAGGATTTTCGATGGCATGGAGCGTATTTCGAAATGGCTGGAAACGGGCGGAAAAACGCAAGGCGGGGGGGAAGCCGATACAAGGCCCCAGACGGAACATGGGGTGGCCGACGATCAGACCTTCCGCCGACGCCTGTTCGACGCCCTGGCTGCGGTTGAGCATGGGATTCAGGCCATGACCGAACGGAAGGCGGTCTTGGATGACGGATCGATTAGCCAGGTGGAAAGCGGCTTGAGGGACATGGGGAAAATTCTGAAGACCCAGTAACCCTTTCGGTTACTTGAATAAATTGGCGAACGGGTTTAAAACCAATCCAGTGAAAAGAAAAGACCCGGGCCCATAGTGCCCGGCTTTTAGGCCGCCCTCATAGGGGGCTGTTAAGGTAGGCTGATGAGGTTAAGGTTAAAAAGATAAGGTTAAGGCCTAGGTTAAGGTTAAGAAAATAATAAACAGGTTAAGGCCAAGACCAAGGTTGAGCAACAGATTGCCGCTTGTGTTTTCCTTTTCTCAACCTGGACCTTAACCTGAACCTGGCGAAGCCATGGCCCGCATCTCCGGGACGGCATGGCCGGAAAACTGTGATTCCCGCTGTACGGGGGTTTTGCAGCTGGAATAAAGCATAGTTTTAAATTGTTCAGTTGACAAAAGCTTAAAGATTTAATATTATTATGACTTAAAGGCACTTGAGAGTTCAGCCTAAAGGGGCGAGTCGATGACAAGGGCGGAAACGGCGCCTTGAGGCGCGACCCGCGTGCGAAAAACAGTGGAACCCGAATCATGGAGAAAACGGACTTGGAGCGACGTCTTCTCATCACAAGGCAGGCGATCAACCAACGCGTAAAGGAAATAGCGCTGGAAATTTCATCCGACTATAAAGGGAAAGAGCCCGTTTTGATAGGCGTTTTAAACGGCGTTGTATTCTTCTTTGCCGATCTGGCCAGGGAGCTTTCTATTCCCATGACCCTTGATTTTGTGCGGGCCGCAAGTTATGGCTCTGAAATGATCAGCAGCGGCACGGTCAGATTGACAAAAGACGTGGAGATTCCGATCGAAGGAAAGCCGGTCATACTGATTGAAGACATCATCGATACGGGATTAACCCTCGATCACGTTGTGGGCCTGCTCCGTGAGAGAAATCCGGAAAGCGTCAAGATATGTACCTTGATTGACAAGCCCGAACGGCGGGAAAAGACCGTTTCGATCGATTACTGTGGTTTTAAGATCGAGAAGGGTTATTTGGTGGGTTATGGCCTTGATCAAAACCAAAAATACAGAAATTTGCCGGATATTTATATTTTGGAATGACGATAGCCCGCAAGACGGGACAGGAGGATCGCATGGAAATCGGGTGTGAACAATGCGGGACCAGGTTTGATCTGGACGAATCCCTGATTAAAGAAGAGGGATCAAAAGTCAGGTGTTCTGTCTGCAAACATGTCTTCACGGCGTATCCCCCTGAGGAGGCGATCGAGATTGAAGCGACGGCTGAGGAGGACGGAATCCCCGGTTCTGAAGAGGAGACGGGCCCGTTGCCGGATATCCCAGGCGAGGCCAATTTGAAAGAGATTTTTCCGGATGATGGATTTACGGAAGCGAAAGGCCCCTCGACCGAAACGGGAACTCAGGAGGAAATTAACTTTGATCGGCTGCTTGAAGAGGCGCGGCGGGGTATTGATGAAGAAAGCCCCGTTTCCGATGAAGAGGAGAAACCTGCGGCGGAGACGGAAAAAGTGCCGGAGACCTATCAAGAGGTGGACGATCGGGATCGTGATGCAGTTCCCCGGGCCGTCGAGGAGATCGAAGACGAGGCCGCGCCGGAAAGCCCTCGAAAGAAGTCCCGAATTCCGATTGTATTGCTGATTATTATTCTGCTGCTGGGTGGCGCCGCGGCAGCTTATTACTACTTCAAGCCGGCGGAGAAAATAGAGGCGCCGGATGCCGGAGTTCGCCGACTTTCATTTGAAGCCGTGAGCAGTACTTTTGTGGATTCCAGGGAAGCGGGACTCCTGTTCGTCATTCGAGGAAAAATCAAAAACAACTACCCGCAAAATCGGAGCCGCATGCGGGTGAAGGCGAGCGTTCTGGATGACAGGGGCCGAATCGTAAAACGACAGATGGCTTATGCCGGAAATACTTACAAGGAAGAGGAGATCAAGGTGCTGCCTCTCCCGGAAATCACCAAAGCCATGAGCAACCCGAACGGAATGGCGGGACAAAACCTGAATCTGGCCCCGGGCGCATCCGTAAACTTCATGATCGTTTTCGACCATTTTCCGGATAATCTGAGCGAGTTCACGGTGGAGGCGGTATCGTCATCGCCGGCAGAACAATAAGGGAGACGGTAAGAGACGGTGGGACGGTCGGACAGGAAGACGGTGAGACGGTGAGGCGGTCGGACGGTAAGACGGTGAGGCGGTGAGGCGGTCGGACAGTGGGACGGTCGGACGGTGGGACAGTAAGACAGTGGGACGGTGAGACGGTGGGACAGTGGGACAGTCGGGGGAGTTGAACGGTGGGTCAGTCCGATTGGGTGTCCCGCCGGGATCGGCAGATCTTTGCCGGAGGTTGTCCGATCAGGTCGGGCGGTCTCGTTTTTTGAAAATGTCTTGCGCTTTCCGAAGGGCAGGCAGATCGTCCACACCCATGACTTCGTCTTCGTTTTCAACCGTGACATATCCCACGGTCAAACCTTCCCCGGACAAGTAGGCCACAAGATCGGTGATAAAAAACTCCTCCACGATTTTCGGGCGGCCGTTGATTTGCTTTGTTACCCTGTGTGGATGGGCCTCGAGCGCCGTCATACATTGGCGCATCACCTCCTTGCGGGCGGCGTAAATCCCTGAATTGCAGGTATGGACCCTGTTGCGCCATTCCTCCGAATATTCCCGCCAGTAGGCCCATTCCGTGATTTTAACGACCCTGTCTCCTTGAATTTCGAGGACGCCGTACTGCTTTTTGGATTCAGGGCGAAACCCAAGGACAACGAAGGGGTGCTCCCCCAGTCGGCCTGTCAGCGTGTCATATGTGGTACGTCTGACCAGAGGGACATCTCCCATTGTAACGATGAGATAAGAAAAGTCCGTCATTTCAATAAATTGCCGGGCCGCCAGCAACGCTCCACCCGTCCCGTTCAATATGGGCTGGCGGCAATAGGCGCAATCGAAATCCCGGGTGGCGGCCATGACATCGTCCTTTTTGTGATGGACCACCGCGGCTTTGGGGCCCGGAGGAAGTTCGGACAGGATATGGCACAGCATCGGGCGGTCCCCTTGAAGCGGAGAAGCGCCGGCAGGGATCAGCGGCAGGAGGGTCTTGTTCCCCTGGTATCCGGTCATTCGACTGCCCCTGCCGGCGGCAAGGACAATCGAAGCTGTGGTAAAATCAGTGTGCACGAGACGGCCTTTTCAGCTGAAGGTGATAACGCGGATCCGTATTATGTAACAAAGCACTTTTCTTCAATCAAGTTTTCTCGCCCACCCGATCAAATATCAACGGGGTATTGTTTGAAATTGTCTTAGCGGAATTGACCCTGCATCTCTCTTGTCGTGCGGGGCGGTGTATGCTATTACCTGAATATTGCAAAATCCCCCCCGGCCCCCCTTTACAAAGGCTCTTCCGGGTTTTCAGTGGGTGAATATTGCGTTAACAACCGCTCGTGCTTGTGCGCCGTTTTCTGGCCTGGTCAGCGAAGCGGTGGTCGTGGTCGTTGTCGT
>JAFDKD010000847.1 GCA_019307165.1 Deltaproteobacteria bacterium
GAAGCGGAACGATTTCTTTTGTAAAACCAAGCTCCTGGAGCGTCGTTCCCAGCATGACCTTGGTGGCAAGCTTGGCCAGGGGAACACCGGTGGCCTTGCTGACAAAAGGAATGGTTCTGGAGGCCCGGGGGTTGACTTCGATCACGTAAAGTCTATTGTCTTTCACCGCATACTGCACATTCATGAGGCCGATCACATTCAGTTCGGCCGCCATGGCCCTTGTCGCATCAATGATCTCATCCAGCATCTCCTGCTCGATATTTTCGGGCGGCAGAACGCAGGCCGAATCTCCTGAGTGTACGCCTGCGGCTTCAATGTGCTCCATGATCCCGCCGATAACGGTCAGGCTTCCATCGGAAATGGCATCCACATCCAGTTCCACCGCATCCTCCAGGAATTTGTCAATCAGTACGGGATACCCCGGGGAAGCGGCCATGGCCAGGAGGGTGAAGTTTTTCAGCTCCTCTTCTGTGTAGACGATCTTCATGGCCCTGCCGCCAAGCACATAAGAGGGCCTGACGATTATCGGATAACCAATGGTTTCAGCTATATCTACCGCACCGGCCACATCCATGGCCGTCCCGTTCTCCGGCTGGACAAGCCCCACTTTCTCCAGCATGGCCTGGAATAGTTTGCGATCTTCGGCCCGGTCGATGCTCTCGGGCTGTGTTCCGAGAATCGGTACGCCGAGGTTGTGCAGGGGAACCGAAAGATTCAGGGGCGTCTGTCCGCCGAATTGTACAATCACGCCGAACGGATTTTCCTTTTCTATAATGTGAAGCACATCCTCTTTGGTCAGCGGTTCGAAATAGAGTTTGTCAGAGGTGTCATAGTCCGTGCTGACGGTTTCCGGGTTGCTGTTGACCATGATGCTTTCGACCCCTTCCTCCCGCAGTGCAAAGGATGCATGAACGCAGCAATAGTCAAACTCGATGCCCTGGCCGATTCTGTTCGGGCCTCCGCCCAGGATCATGACCTTCTTCCGGTCCGACACCCTGGCTTCGCATTCTGTTTCATATGTAGAATAATAATAGGGGGTTGAAGCCTTGAACTCCGCCGCACAGGTATCCACAAGCTTGTAGACCGGCCGGATCTGATGGTCAACCCGTTCGGACTTGACCGCGTCGTCGGTCCTGCCGGTCAGGTGGGCCAGCTGGATATCGGAAAATCCAATGGCTTTTGCCTGTCTCAGCAGCTTTTCGGGAATCTTGTTTTTCCCCCTGCAGCCCGCAATTCGGTTTTCAAAATCGGTTATCTGCTGAATCTGATACAGGAACCATGGATCGATGCCGGTCAGCTCATAAATGGTATCAATGGAGATACCCGCCTGCAGCGCTTCCCGAAGGAAAAACAGCCGGCCCGAATTGGCAGTCGCCAGTTTTTTTACAATCTCCGAGTTTGCAGGCGCTTTCCCCCCTGCATCGACCGGGTCCTTTCCATCTGCCCCCAGACCGTGCCGCCCGATCTCAAGCGATCGTATCCCTTTTTGAAACGCTTCCTTAAAGGTCCGGCCAATGGCCATGGTTTCCCCAACTGATTTCATGGCGGTTGTCAGGAAATCGGCTGTCTCCGGAAATTTTTCGAACGTCCAGCGGGGTATTTTTATCACGCAATAATCGAGAGTGGGTTCAAAAGAGGCAAGGGTTTCACCCGTAATATCGTTTGGTATCTCGTCGAGGGTGTAACCCACGGCCAGCTTGGCCGCAATCTTTGCGATGGGAAAACCGGTTGCCTTGGACGCCAGGGCAGAACTCCTGGAGACACGGGGATTCATCTCCACCACCACCATCTCCCCGTTTTCAGGGTTCACGGCAAACTGGACATTGGACCCGCCGGTGTCCACCCCGATCTCACGCATGATGGCTATGGAGGCATCCCGCATCTCCTGGTACTCTCTATCGGTCAGGGTCTGGGCCGGGGCCACTGTAATGCTGTCCCCGGTATGAATGCCCATGGGGTCCATATTTTCAATGGAGCAGATGATCACCACATTGTCCTTGTGATCCCGCATCACTTCCAGTTCGAACTCTTTCCATCCCAGAACCGATTCCTCAAGCATGACCTGCCCGATAAGACTGGCATCGAGGCCGGACCTGGCCATGGTGTCAAGGTCGTCGGGATTATACGCCACCCCGCCCCCTGTGCCGCCGAGGGTGAAACTCGGCCGGACGATGATGGGGAAACCGATCTCTTCAGAAATGGCCCGGGCTGAAGCCATGTTCGTGGCAATGCCGCTCTCAGGGATGCGCAGACCGATTTTCACCATGGCCTTGCGAAACAGATCACGATCTTC
>JAFDKD010000848.1 GCA_019307165.1 Deltaproteobacteria bacterium
GTCCGGGATGGTGGCCGAGGCGTCCTCGGGCACATAGCAGGTGGCGGTCCAGGTCTCGGTCTGGGAGCTGTAGGAGAGGATGGGGTCGGTCATGAAGCCGTCGCCCACGTTCCCGGCCCCGGCAACGGGCGTGCTCACCGTGCCCGTGGAGGGCTGGAAGTTCACCCCGTCCGCGGCAAAGAGCGGGCCCTTGCCCTCGGTCCCGGCCCACACCCAGTCGCTGCCCCCGCCGTCGCAGAGCACGGTGAGCACGGCCGCCGTGGTGTTGTACAGGCCGAAGACCTCTTCGGTGTGGTTGCTGTTCCAGTTGAGGCCCCCGTCCAGGGAGCGGAAGATGCTCCCCTCGCCCAGGTACCCGGTGCCCACGTAGACGGTGTTGACGTCGTCCGGGTCCACGCACACGGCCGTGTGGCCCTTGACATAGGGGTCGATCCAGTTCTGACCCTGCTCCGGGTTGGCGGTGGAGCGGCTCACGTTCACCCAGTTGTGCCCCCAGTCCGAGGACTTGTACACGCCGCCGCCCGCGGTGCCCGCGTACATGATATGCTGGTAAGGATAGGGCGTCACCCCGATGGCCGACACCCGGGTGGTGGGCCCGCCTTGAGTCTCGGCGGTCACCGACACGAACCCTTCCAGGGGCGTGGGGTTGGGCGTGGAGGTGAGAGTGCTCACGGCAAAACCGCTGTCCGCGATGGCGGTCGGGGGATTCATGAACCCGCCCGTGTTGTATGTCTTGAACTCCACATCCACACCGGCCACCGCCTGGCCCAGGGCGTCGGCCAAGTAGGCCGTGATCTGGTCCTCGAGCCCCGAAAGCCACAGGCCCGATATGTTGAGGTACTCGGCAACCACGCCGAAGGCCTCGGCCACGGGCACCCCGGGCTTGCCGCCGGTGAAATCCACCTGGATCCGCTGGCTGACCCCTTTGGAGGAGACCGTCACGTTGGCCGTGCCCGGCTCAGACCAGGCGATCAGGGACACGGACACCGTGCCCGAATCGTCCGGCGTCTTGATATCGTAGGTGGTGGAGCCGTTAATGAACCGGCCCAGGGTCGTGGAGAAACGCACGTCCGTATTCTGGAGCACGGCCGCACCGGCGCTGTCCGCGATCGATGCGGAAATGGTGCAGGAACTGGCCCCGTCCGCGGGTATTTCCGTGGCGGACGAACTCAGGGCAATGGACGCGGTCGCGCCGGGGCCGCCGTCGTCGCCGCCGCCGCCGCTGCCGCACCCGGCCAGGAAACCCGCCAGCATGACCGCAACCGTGATCGCCATCCAGTTTCGCGCGTGTGTTTTCATTTTGATGTTGACCTCCTTAGGGTCTTGGTTAACCAGGGTTCAAGGGTTCAAAGGTTCAAGGGTTCAAGGGTTCAATACTCAGGTTGTCAGGTTCACGGTTGGCCGCCTTGCGCTCCTCATATTTCTTGAGATATCGGAGTCAAAACCTTCGGCATATTATGCATCGATGACCCGGCAGCATCTTGTATCTGTCTCTTCAGCCCACAGTCCCTCGCAAATTCCGGCTTCTTTGTCAGACGGTACACTTTCCGAGTCAATTCGCGTGCCGGTTGCCAAGTCTCATTATCTTCAAAACGTTAAATCTTCATCGTTCCTTAACCTTGAACCTTTGAACCGTGAACCCTTTTTACCCTAATGCCTGATCTCCCTCAACATGCGCCTCGCCTCGGCGGCGCGGGCCCCTTTGGGGTCCGCTTTGATCACCGTTCTCAAGAGTTCCGCCGCGGCCTTGTTTTTTCCGTATTTCAGGTAAATTCCGGCCAGGCGGAGGTGGGCGGCGGTGTATTCGGGATTGACCTCGATGGACCGCCCGTAGGTCTCCTCGGCCTTGTCCCGCGCGCCCATGGCCTCGTAGGTCCGCCCCATGTTGGTGAGGCAGACGCTGTAGTTGGGCATGCGCTTGAGGGCCAGCCGGTAGCTCTCCAATGCCTGATTATACATGCCCTTGTTGTAATAGGCCAGTCCCATGTTGTTGTAGGCGAACTCCGGGGTGGGGTAGCCCAGGTCGGCCACCGCCTTTTCGAAGCAGGCGATGGCCTCGTCCCACCGTTTCGACAGGAGATACAGGTTCCCCAGGTTGTTCCAGGCCTGGGGAAAGCGCGGCCGGAGTTCCACGGCCCGCCTGAAATGGATGACGGCCTCGTCGTATTGGCCCACACGCTGGTATGTCATGGCCAGCTCATGCTGGATGTCGGCGCTTTCCGGGTCCAGCCGGGCCGCGTCCTGAAGCTTGATCAGACCCGACCTCACCTCCCCCTGCCGGATCAGGGCG
>JAFDKD010000849.1 GCA_019307165.1 Deltaproteobacteria bacterium
GTGAGGCAAGACTCTATATGTTGCGGCGGTTTCATGTACACTATTTAAACGGCAAAGGGACAGGGATGGGGGCGTTTGAATTTCTCGGTTTGAGTGTGGATCCCGTGCGGCCCAAGTTAAGCGCATCGACGGGGAATAGAGTAAGGGAGATGATGGACGGTCGCCCCCGCGGCCCTCAACAGCGACAGGGGGGCGTCAGCCGCTATAGCAGCCCTTGCAGCACCCCTCCTAGAAGGGACGACACGGTCTCGCCTCCCGCGCTTTTCGCATAATCCAGGATGATGGGTGTGAACTGTCCGATCATGTCCGAGTCCAGGCCCAGCGAAGAAAAACTCTCGGCCAGACCGGCCAGGCCGGCCGCTGATTTGCCTTTATCGCCGCCGCCCAGCAGGGAAGAGGCGCTCCCCAGCTGACTGGCGAGGCCGCCTTCTTTCTTGGGCGCCGAGTCGATCAGGCCTTCCGTTTCCGGCATGGCGTCGGTCACTTTCGAATAATCGTCATCGCTCAACTGATCCTTGGCATAACCCAGTAAGGCGCCGGACCCGCCTTCGGCCTGCTTATCGGTAACGCCCAGTTGGCTGGTCAGCATGCTGATCAGCCCCGAACTGTCGGCGTGAACCGGGGTTGGTGTTGCCGCCGTCATAAGGCCTACGGCCAGCGTGCAAATTATGGTCAATACGGTTTTCATGGCGTTTCCTCCGGAAAAGGGTTCACAGGTTCAGGGGTTCAAGGTTTGATGGGATTCCAAATTAATGTGCTTTGCCGTCTTCCCCCACTTGGCCCCTCGAATCCTCGAATCCTTGCACGTAAACGAACTCGATGGCCAAACGGAAAATCACCGCAAACAACTAACAACTATCTATACAATGCCTTCCGTACCAGTTGCGTAATGTCCAGCACGTCCAAGGGGACCTTGTTCCGCTTGACGAACGTGGTCATGGTCCGGACGCACTGCTGGCACGATGTGATCACGGCGTCCGCGCCGGTGGAAAGCACCTGATCGATCTTTCTCCGGGCAATCTCCGCCGAGAGCCCTGCATCGATCATTTCCAGGTTGCCGCCGCCCCCGCAGCACTGGCAGTTTTCCCTGTTCTGCGGCAACTCGACGAATTTCACGCCGGGAATGGCGCGGATCACCTCGCGCGGCGCATCGAACACCCGGGCGCCACGGCCCAGGTCGCAGGGGTCGTGGTAGGTGACCGTCATGGAAAGATCCTTGAGCGGGACCCGGCCCTTGCGCACGAGATCCATGAGAAACTGGGAGGCGTGGACAATGGGCGCCTCTCGGGGATAGTGCTCCCGCCACATCTGGAAGCAGGAGGGACACGCAAAGATGACCCGCCCGGCCCCCCGCTGCTTGACCGCGGCCAGGTTATGTTCCATGAATGCCCCGAACATCTCCTTGAGACCGGCCCCCAGCATGGGAAACCCGCAGCACCATTCGTCCTCGCCCATGAGCGTAAAGTCCACCCCCGCCGTCTCCAGAATTTCCGCCAGTGCTATAGGGATCTTCTGGGCCAGGGGAAAATAGGCGGCCACGCACCCGGTGAAGTAGACGACATCCGCCCGGTCCTTGACAAAACCGTGGTCCGGGGCGTCCCGCATGTCCTCCACCCAGTCGGCCCGCTCCTCGTTGTCTTCGTCAAAAACATTGTGGCTCGCTTCCAGGTTGTCCCGGATCATCTCGATCTTCTTGGGGAAGGCGTCGGAATGGACCAGGTCCTGCCTGAGGGAAACCCACAGTTCCTTGAGCCGGATACCCACGGGGCAGACTTCCTGGCAGTTGCCGCACAGGGTGCAGCGAAATACGGTCCCGCTGAAACGATCGAGTGCCTGTTCGTCCGGCAAACGCTTTTTAAATAGCTTCCGGAACAGGCCTGACCGCCCCCTCAGGATCTCCTTGATGCCGCCGATGCGGTAAAGCCCCGACAGTTCGGCATCCAACGCGGCCGTGACCGCGGGGCAGACCTCGACGCACGAGCGGCAGTTGGTGCAGGCCTCCAGCGCCATGAGTTGGCTGACGGTGTAGTCTTGGTTACTCATATTGATCGCCTAGTTCCCGACCGCACAGGGGAAGGGAAAGTCCCCCTTTGCAAAGGGCTCTTCCGGGTTTTCAGTGGGTGGATATTGCATTAACAACCGCTCGTGCTCAGCTAATTCAAACCATAATGAATCCCAATCCCGCCATGCTTCGGACATGTGATCGCTACCGCAGATAGCCATGATGCTTGAAATCGATTACGATTACGACAACGACCACGAGCACGAATGTTGCCGGTTTCAATTGATA
>JAFDKD010000850.1 GCA_019307165.1 Deltaproteobacteria bacterium
CCATGCCTTTTCGAGAAAAACTCGGAAATGGACATTGCCTTAAGGTATTCTCTTTTTTCCGGCGCTGAAGTAACACCTTCATCCTGTGGAGTTTTCCCCAATAGCTTTACGAATTGTTTCCGGTGCACTTCCTCATCTTTGCTGAGTTGCTGAAATATCTCAGAAATTTGCGTATTATCCGCGAATTTCTTAGCCAGGCGTTGATAAAAACGCTTTCCGATTTCCTCGGTCGCTATTGCGAACTCAATACAAGTCCTTAACGTGATTTCATTGAGCATAATTACCTCCCAGGATAGAAAATATTATGGGTATTCAGTGCCTGATCTCAACAACGAAAAAGGTGAATAAGTTACTCCATTTATGGCTTGCCAATTTATAAAAAGAGAAGCGTCATAGACTATCCAGTGTCTCCTGTAAACCGTCGATTTGCCGTACATACGTTTCGAGTGGAATCGTCCGGCCGTTTATGTCAGCGGCCCATTGACCATGTGGAGTGATAATAACGACGCCGATGGGTTCCATGTAGCTGTAAAAGAAGACCCCCCTTTTATCGTCTGTGTAATGCACAGACACTCTTTCCAATGGGATCAGCTTTATATTACCGATGGTGACTGGAGTGCCGGCGCGTTCTTGTTTCATCTCCGCCAAGCCAATGCCAGAGCCATTATAGCCCTTATTGTTGCCGGCGAAAGGGCAAATAAACTCATGACTGTGATGATTTGAATAGGAAAAAACCGCAGGCGACCCTTAAGGTAACCCCGTAGTCCTTCTTGCTCGAAGTCCGGCAGGATCTGAACATCCAGCGGCGTAAAAGCTCTCAGGTGAACTACCGCGGGTGCGACCGTAGCGAAGAGCATACCGGTATCCGCCGGGTCGTTCAAACCTATACGAAGGTATGCTCTGAGTTCACGTACGTGCAAGCTCCCGAAAATATCCCTGATGAACCTCAGCAGCCGTCGTTGGAATCCTCTGGCCCTGAGCATTGCGATGAAGGGTTTGACACTCCTTTTTTTCTTTGGTTTTTCCTTCTCCGGTTTTTTCTTCCTCTTTTTATCCCTGCCCGTCAGGTTAAAATCCCTGCCGATCAGATTAAACATCCACCCTACACGTACCCTCGATTTGAAATTCGCGTCTTTTTCGACGTAGAAAGTCACATCAAAAGGTATTGTCAGAAGCAGATAAACGAAAAGGAATACACCAAAGACGACAGCAAGAACCCACACGCTCCTCTAATCTTCCTTCTTTTTCTCACCGCGGTGCTCAATAGCCTTGCCGATGACCTCGCCCACCTTCTCCAGAGCGGTGGCAGCACCCCCCTTTATGGGCGCGATGATTACACCATCCTTATTGGCGATGATAACGGCTACCGGCTTGATACCGCCAGCGCCACCGGTGCCGGCACCGGTACCACTGCCTTTCTCGACTTTTTCGCTTGTGCCGGTGCCACCGCCGGCGCCAAATCCGAATCCGACACTGATGAGTGGTATGATCGTGTTACCCTCTGCTGTTATCGGCTCCCCTACCACAGTCTTCGTATTCAGCAGCCTCTCTATCTCGCCCATTGACGTCTTCAACAGTTTCTCAACATCCTCCATAGCTACCTCCCATTTTTCTATCGCCTTGACTCGACAGTCACCCTTCCCGTTGTACGCAACGAGAATGAACCAGTTGTGAAATCAAGAAAAGAACCTTTGCTCAGGCACTTCTGGCGACGTAAGTGATTGCGGTGATAACACCGCCCTGCGGGTCGCTCAGAACGCAGAATCGCCCTACATTGGGGATATCGGACGGTGGACGTATAACCGTCCCTCCCAGCTCCACGACCTTGGCGGCCGTTGAATCGACGTCGTCAACAGTGACATATATGCCCCACATCGGCGGCATTCCCGCCATCTCGGGGGGCATAGACATGATTCCACCTGTATCCTCTCCGTTGGTCTTGCTTACTGTATAGTCCATGCCTTCCATTGGGTAATCCTCGGTTTCCCAGCCGAACAGCTTGACGTAGAACTCTTTCGCCGATTTGACATCGGTGGTCATAAGCTCCATCCAGCTGAACGCACCATGCTTCAGGCTTTCCTCTTTCATGGGCACCTCCTTTCTGACTTGATCAATTGATTCCGGTACCTGAAAACGTACCTTATCGAGGCTATTGGACTCAAACCACCCTTCCATTTAAAGGACGAGCCTTCATGTCCCCGTCGACTGCTCGGCACGGTTCTTAAGGGCCGCATTCATTTCCTCGAAGCCACGCAGAGTAGTTTTATAAAGCCCGAAGAGTGACATAACTCTCCCTGAACAAATTGAACCCGGCTGTCTTCTGAAGGCTCTATTCTGAAGAAGTGCTCACCATCGAAAAGGCCGGGTAATATAAAATGACCGAGCCAACGCAACTCCTTATCAGTTTCAGCTTTAAGAACAGTGGGGTGAAAACTCATGCCCATACCACCGGGGGGCTTAATGTATACGTCCAGGCGGGCACCGGTCTCGACTTCGCCACTTGCGCGGCGAACAAATGGATTCCACTCTGAAAATGCCTGGAAATCGGTTAGCATGGTCCATACCCGCTCCGCCGGGGCGTCTATCTCTATTTCCGACCTGATCTGCTTCATGTTCAGCCTCTACATGTTATTCAGAGTTTTATGATCGACATCAAGGCATGTATTGGGCACTGCATTCTACATGTGGCGACGCAGGCTTATATCAGCAACATAATCAGAATAATCTCACAGGTATAAAGAAGTTATAAAATGACCCGGTAAAAAGTAAAGAATTTATCACACTTTCCGATTTCGGGCTCTACTCCGCTCGCTGTGGAAGATGCCATCACACATAACTTGACGATTCGGGTAGAACTGCGTATTATGCGACATGGGAGGAGAGTCTTATGGAAGAAAGAGTGGCGGTCTTTATTGACGGGAGTAATCTGTATCACGCCCTGCGGTCTAACTTCAGCCGCCAGGATTTGAAATTTACGGATTTCATCAAGCAACTAACAGGGTCGCGGCGCCTGTTTCGAGCCTATTACTACAATGTGCTGCAGGACCCGACCCAGAGGGCTGATGCCCACCGTGATCAGCAGGATTTCCTCGGCGCCCTTCGCGAAACACCGTACCTGGAGGTCCGGCTCGGGGGCATGAAGCTGGCGCAGGGTGTTCCGGTGGAGAAGGGCATTGACGTGATGATCGTGACGGACCTGCTGAATCTTGCCTGGGAGGACCTGTATGACGTGGCGGTGCTGGTGAGCGGGGATTCGGATTTCGCCTATGCCCTGCAAGCGGTGAAGAACCTGGGCAAATATGTTGAAGTGGCCTATTTCGAAAGCAATGTATCCAAGGATATCCTGGATGTGGCTGATAACAAGCACCTGATCGACAAGAACTTCCTCAAGGGCCTGTGGTCACATAAACGAATGCCCAGACGTAAAGTCAAACGATCGGGCCCGCCGCCGATCAGAGGCGGCAACAATTAAAGGTTCCCTCGATATAACGCGTCAGACGACTGCTGACGACCATATTTGATAAAGTGATAGCCTTACCCTCTGATCTCCCGGTGATCAGAATCCGT
>JAFDKD010000158.1 GCA_019307165.1 Deltaproteobacteria bacterium
GGCAAGGTGAATCGTGCCGTCCTCATCGGCGGCGGCGCCATTGGTCTCGAAATCGCGGAATCCCTGGCCGATCTATGGGGGATTGAAACCCACGTGGTCGAACTTCAGGACCAGGTCCTGCCCGGCATCATCAGTCCCAATATGGCGCGAATGGTTAAAAACCATTTGGAAGAAAAGGAGGTCACGGTCCATTTGGGCGAAAAAGTCCAGAGGATGGAGGGAACCGACCGGGTTCAACGCCTGGTCACCGAAAACCTGACCCTGGAGGCGGATCTGGTGATCATGGCCACAGGGGTCGTCCCCAATGTCGACTTGGCCCGTGACGCCGGTCTGGACATCACTCCCCGGGGGGCGATCACGGTCAATGAGCGAATGCAAACCTCGGACCCGGCCATATACTCGGGCGGGGATTGCGTTGAGATACCCAATCTCATCACCGGGAAGCAGGGGTTCTGGCCCCTGGGGTCGTTGGCAAACCGGCAGGGCCGGGTGATCGGTTCCAACCTGGCGGGCCGATCGGAATCGTTCAAGGGCGCGGTGGGCAGTTTTGTGATCAAGCTGTTTGACGTGTCCGTGGCCGGCGCCGGGTTGAGCCTCGATACGGCCCTGGGGCAGGGGTTCGATGCCGTCAGCGCCTTTGTGGCCCAGTTTGACCACGCCCACTTTTACCCGGAAAAAAACCTGATGTACCTGGAACTTGTGGTGGAAAAAGGCAGCGGCCGGGTCCTGGGAATCCAGGGTCTGGGAGATAACGGCGACGCCCTCCTGGCCCGCGTGGGCGCCGTGGCGCCGCTGCTTCAATACGGACCGAAGACGGCGGACATCAGCAACCTGGAACTGCCCTACGCCCCGCCCTTTTCGTCGGCCATGGATATCGTGAATGCCCTGGGCAATGCCGCTGAAAACCTCCTTGAGGGCAAGAACCGGGTCATTAACGCCGATGAATTCGCCGATTGGTGGGACAAGCTCGGAAAAGATGAAGTCCTGTTTCTCGACTGCCGGGAATGGGGCAACGCGGAACCTTTTGTCAATGCATACCCGGATCGCTGGCGGAACATCCCCCAGGGGGAACTGCGGAAACACCTGGCGGAAGTCCCCCGAGACAAGCGTATCGTTCTTATCTGCAATACCGGGGTCCGGTCCTATGAAGCCCAGATCATCCTGGATGAGGCGGGCATCGGGGACAGCTACAATCTTCAGGGAGGGGTGGCCGCCCTTCGGAAACTGGGGCTTGAGTTGGTGGAATAGGTTGCGCGTTTCGGGTTGTATGTTGCGGGTTGTTTCCGGAGCTTCGTTCTTAGTTGCCTGCACGTCAGATGGCGTTATTCGTCATCGGTTATTAGTTATCAGTGGTTAGCGGTTTGGCGATCATCCTTCCCTAATAACAAATAACCATTAACTGATAACTGAATTCCGCATCTTGCCGCGGCGTAGCTGCCCTTTAGCGAAGCCGGGTCCGCCCTCCGTCTTCCGCCCTCTGTCATCTGCCATCCGGCCCTCCGTTCCCCATTACACGCCATAGTACTCCCTGTACCACGCCACGAAACGCCGGATGCCCTCCTTGAGCGGTGTCTTGGGGCTGAACCCCAGCATCGCCTTTGACTTTTCGATATCCGCCGAGGTCGTTTCCACGTCCCCCGGCTGAAGGGGCAGGAAATTCTTTTCGGCCTCTTGCCCCAATTCCTGTTCCAAGGCGCCGATGAAGTCCATAAGGCTCACCCAGTCGGCGTTGCCCAGGTTGAGCACCTCATAGGGGACGGATTTTTCCAGCGCGGCCACCGTGCCGTCCACGATGTCGTCGATATAGGTGAAATCCCGTTTCATGCGTCCGTAGTTGTAGACCTTGATGGGCTCTCCCTTGAGAATGGCCCGTGTAAATAGAAAAAGTGCCATATCGGGCCGGCCCCATGGTCCGTAAACGGTGAAGTACCTCAGGCCGGTGCAGGGTATGTCGTAGAGATGGCTGTAGGCGTGGGCCATGAGTTCATTGGCCTTTTTGGTGGCCGCGTAAAGGGAAACCGGCGTGTCCACCCGATCATCCACGCTGAAGGGAATTTTTTTGTTGGCCCCGTAAACGGACGACGAGGAGGCGTAAACAAAGTTTTCAACCTTTCGGCGCCTTGCCAGTTCCAGGAGATTCAGGAACCCGGTCAGATTGCTTTGGCCATAAGAAAAGGGGTCGGTCAGCGAATGCCTTACACCGGCCTGGGCCGCCAGATTACAGACAATTCGGGGATCGTGCGCCTGAAAAACAGATTCGAGGGCCTGGTAGTCCTTTAGGTCGGCCAAGTGGAAATGGAAGCCCGGGAACGCTTCCAGAATTTTCAGCCGAGCCTTTTTCAGGGTCACGTCATAGTAGGGATTCAGGTTGTCCAGGCCGACGACCGTGGCGCCCGTTTCGAGGAGCCTTCTGCACAGGTGAAATCCGATGAACCCCGCAGCCCCGGTAATCAGTGTTGTTTTTCCTGCCTGGCTCAATGTACCATTTCCTTTTTGATTGATACCTGGATCTTGCAAGATTCAGGTGATGCGCCGTTTAGTCCGGATGCGCACCCCGATCCATATCAATATCGTGGTTCAAAAGCCACTTTTTTTATCATAATGATCATTGTTCAGGGAAGCAACACCCGTCAGGTGCCGCGGTTAAAACCGCTCCTACAACGTCGATCGCTCTAACAAAGCGTTTTGAGCAACTGCCCCTTTGTTATTCAATCTTCAATCTTCAATGTTCAATCTTCAATGTTCAATGTTCAATGTTCACTGCTCACTGTTCACTGTTCAATAAAAAAGCATACCCGGTACGGCTTGGCCGTCCGGGTATGCGGGTGTTTATAATTGCTTTGTTTTCAGTCGGCGCCGTCCCTGATCCACCATCAAGGCGCCATCTCCCCGCTGAGAAGACGCGGGATGCAAAAACAAGCAGCGGCGCCTTGCCGGTGAGCGAAATGGACGGTGGATTCAGGACCGTCTTGCACGACGGGCCGTCGGACTCAATTACATCATACCGCCCATACCGCCCATACCGCCCATGCCACCGCCGGGCGGCATTGCCGGCATATCGTCCTTGTCCCTCGGTTTTTCAGCGACCATGGCTTCCGTGGTCAGGAGAAGCGAAGATACCGAAGCGGCGTTCTGAAGCGCGAAACGGGTTACCTTGGTCGGGTCGATAATGCCCGCCTTCATCAGATCGCCGTATTCGCCTGACTCGGCATTGTATCCGATGGCGCCCTTTTCGTTCTTGACCTTTTCAACAACAACGGAACCTTCGGCGCCGGCATTGTTGGCGATCTGTCGAATCGGTTCTTCCAGGGCCCGCATCACCAGGTTGACACCCGCCTGGGCCTCGCCTTCCAGCTTCAATTTGCCCAGGGCCGGAATGGCACGAACGAACGCGACACCGCCGCCGGGGACGATGCCTTCTTCAACCGCAGCCCTGGTGGCGTTCAGTGCGTCCTCGACCCGGGCCTTCTTTTCCTTCAATTCGATTTCCGTGGCAGCGCCCACATTGATGACCGCCACACCGCCGATCAGCTTGGCCAGGCGCTCCTGGAGCTTTTCGCCATCGTAATCGGAAGTGGTCTCGTCGATCTGGGCCCTGATCTGCTTGACACGGCCCTCCAGGTCGGCGCGGTCCCCGCCGCCGTCGACGATGGTCGTATTGTCCTTGTCGATGGCCACGGTTTTCGCCGTACCCAGGTCGTTTAGCGTGATGTTTTCCAGCTTCAGACCCAGGTCCTCGGAAATAACCCGGCCGCCCGTGAGAATGGCGATGTCTTCCAGCATGGCCTTTCTTCTGTCTCCGAAACCGGGGGCCTTTACGGCCGCGCACTGGAGCGTTCCCCTCAGCCGGTTCACCACCAGCGTGGCCAGGGCCTCGCCTTCGATGTCTTCGGCAATGATCAGGAGCGGTTTGCCCATCTTGGCGATCTGCTCGAGGATGGGAATCATGTCCTTCATGGCGCTGACCTTCTTCTCGTTCAACAGGATATAGGGTTCGTTCAACTCGGTTACCATTTTTTCCGCGTTGGTCACAAAGTAGGGAGACAGGTAGCCGCGGTCGAACTGCATGCCTTCAACCACTTCCAGGGTGGTTTCCATGCTCTTGGCCTCTTCCACGGTGATGACCCCTTCTTTTCCCACCTTGTTCATGGCCTCGGCGATGATGTTGCCGATGGTCTCGTCGTTGTTGGCGGAAATCGTCCCCACCTGAGCGATCTCTTCCTGGTCCTTGGTGGGCTTGGAGGTCTTCTTCAGCTCTTCGACGGTAACGCCGACGGCCGTTTCGATCCCGCGCTTGATAGCCATGGGGTTGACGCCCGCCGCCACCAGCTTGGAGCCCTCTCTGTAGATGGCCTGAGCCAGAATAGTTGCCGTGGTGGTGCCGTCACCTGCCACGTCGGAGGTCTTGGACGCCACTTCCTTGACCATCTGGGCGCCCATGTTCTCGAACTTGTCCTCAAGTTCGATTTCCTTGGCTACCGTTACGCCATCCTTGGTGATGGTGGGGGCGCCAAAAGATTTGTCCAGGATGACATTTCTTCCTTTGGGCCCGAGGGTCACCTTGACGGCATCGGCAAGGGTGTCAATACCCCTGAGAATCGATTCTCTAGCCTTCACACTATATTTAATTTCCTTGGCCATTCTAAAACTCCTCCTTCGGATTCTCTTTCAGTATATGGTCCACTGGGCTGTTGCCGCCGTTTACTCCACGATGGCGATAACGTCGTCTTCCCTCATGATGAGGCGTTCTTCCCCTTCAATCTTTATCTCGGTCCCGGCATATTTGCCGAAGAGGACCCGATCGCCTTCTTTGACCTGGAGGGGCAGGCGCTTCCCGTTTTCGAGCAACTTGCCGTTGCCCACCGCCGCAATCTTTCCCTCGGCCGGCTTTTCTTTGGCCGTGTCGGGAATGATGATGCCGCCTTTAGTGGTTTCTTCCTCTTCGATTCGCTCTACGATAATGCGATCATGCAATGGTCTTACCTTCATTTTAAAAATCTCCTCCTGATTATTAAGATCATTGGATTGTTCCGTGACTGATCCTGAAATACGCCGTTTTCACCTCCTTTACCGCTAAACTCATATATTTCCGGCCCTCACTGCCGTTGCCTTCTTACGCGGACCCGGTCCAAAACGGGCCGCAACTCTGCGCCTCAGGGCGTCTGCCGCGGCACTGTTTGTCTTTGAACCGGCCGGATCAACGGCAGGTGCGGGACACTTGGCTGTACGTTTGGGCGGATACCCTGACGAATCGGGGCGCTATCCACATGGCGCCCGGGTAGCCGATTGAGCTACTGCAAAGGATTTTAACAGGAAAAAGTTAATGACAGGCCGGGAAATGTCAAGGGGATGAAACAATTTTCACCGGTGCGTGTCAGGAATGATTTCCGGGCTGAAGACACCATGCCAGGGTATGTCGGACGCCCGTTTTTACATCCGTATCCGCACCCCACCCGAGGGCCCCGCGCGCCTTGTCCACGATGAGACAACTTCTGGGGATATCCCCCGGCCGGGCGGGCCGGCGATTCAGCATGGACGGCGACCGGGGGAGATCGGGTTTTGTCTCGCGAATTGCGGCCCATATGGTCTCGTAAAGCGCCAGGGTCCGGGTTTCCTTTCCGGAACCGATATTGAAGCAACCGTCCGTTTCCCTGTGGAGCGCCTTCAGATTCGCCTTCACCACATCGCCCACGTAGCAGTAGTCGCGTATCATGCCCGCCGCATCATCGGGAAACTGGTACAAAATCGAATCCCTGCCCGAGAGAATGTTCTCCATAAAAATGGCAACCACACCGGCTTCGCCGTGAGGCGCCTGACGCGGTCCGTAAATATTGGCATAGCGGAGGACCGTGGTGGAGAGGCCATACTGGTGCCGGTAAAAGGCAAGGTATTTCTCGGACGCAAATTTTGATACGGCATAGGGCGAAAGGGGTTCCGGCGCGCAGCCCTCGGCGGTGGGATATTGCCTGGCGTTACCGTAAACCGCGCCCCCCGATGAAATAAAAATCACTTTCTCGACCCCGCCCTTTACTGCGGCCTCCAGAATATTGATGAAACCCTGGATGTTGATATCCGCATCGTTGCGGGGCTCGGCCACGGAAAAGGGAACGCTTGCCTGGGCCGCGTGATGGTTGATCGCCTGCGGCACTTCGCTTTTTATCAATCCGGCGGTTTCCGGAGACCGGATATCCAGTTCGAAAAATCGTGCCTCGGGATGGACATTGGACCGCTTTCCCGTGGACAGATCGTCCACCACCAGCACATCGTGACCGCTCTCGATATACCCGTCCACCACATGGGACCCGATGAAGCCCGCCCCGCCCGTAACCATGATCTTCATATGGCGTCTCCAATGCCTTTTTCATTTACTCGTTGTTGTCAATAAATGCGTTCGGAAATATATCATCGACCCGAAGAAAGATCAAAGGGAAGGTGGAGGACCAGAGGGCGGAAGGCAGACCCGTCTTCGCTGCTTCGCAGCTTCGCCGCGGCAAGGGGCGGAAGGCGGATTTTTTAGAGAGAATATCGAATAACGAATATCGAACAAGGAATGTCGAAGTAACGAAGAACCAGGAACGAGGAACCAAGCACAAAGAACCAGGCACGTTACTTTTCAGCGGCAATAATGCCGGACTCCGTGGGGCCCTTGAAAGGGAGCCTGCGGAGACGGCTGAGCCCGGCCTCCCTCAGCATGTCTCCGATCTCGGTTTCCGAATAGGACCGCCCGGCTTTCGTATTGACCAGCATATTC
>JAFDKD010000851.1 GCA_019307165.1 Deltaproteobacteria bacterium
TTTCGTCATATCAGAGAGGCCCTCGTTTTTCGGGTTGGTCACCTCACCGAACATCACCCGCTGAAACATCCAAAGCATGTAAACCGCTGCCAGAATGACCCCGGTGGCGGCAAACACCGCGTAGACCACATTGGTACGGAACGTCCCTAGAAGAATTAAGAACTCACCTACGAATCCATTGAGCCCCGGAAGACCTATAGAAGAGAGGGTCACGATCATAAAAAAGGTAGCGTATATCGGCATAACTCGGGATAATCCCCCAAATTCTGCGATCATACGGGTGTGTCTTCGCTCGTAAAGCATTCCCACAAGCAGAAACAATGCCCCCGTGGAAAGCCCGTGGTTGATCATCTGAATAATGCCCCCCTCAATTCCCTGGAGGTTGAACGTAAAGAGACCCAACATGACAAAGCCCAGGTGGCTCACCGAGGAATAGGCGACCAGCCTTTTTACATCAACTTGGACCCTTTTTACATCAACTTGGACCATAGCCACCAGTGCCCCATAGATAATTCCTATGATAGCCAATATCGAGATCACCGGAACAAAATCTATGGAGGTTTCTGGAAATAGAGGCAAATTATAGCGAAGAAACCCATAGGTGCCCATCTTCAACAGGACGGCTGCTAGAAGGACGCTGACCACGGTTGGTGCCTCGGTGTGGGCATCGGGCAGCCAGGTGTGAAAGGGAAACATCGGTACTTTGATTGCAAAGGCGAGCCCGAAGGCCAGAAACAGCCAAAGCTGAGCCGAATGGGGAAGGGATAATTCATACCAGCGCATGAGGTCAAAGGTGTATTGCCCGGTAACACTGTGGTGATAAAAGTAAATATAAAGAATCGCCACGAGCATCAGTAAGCTTCCCACCAGCGTAAAAAGCACAAACTTCATCGCTGCATAGATCCTCCTGGCCGGGTTACCCCAGACTCCAATCAAAAAGTACAAAGGAACCAACATCACTAACCAAAACAAATAGAAAAAAAACACGTCCAGTGCCACAAAAACCCCGACCATACCGGTCTCAAGCAGTAACAGACAAATGAGAAACTCCTTGACGTGTAACTTAATATCTTCCCAGCACGCCAGTACCGCGATCACTGAAAGAAAGGTGGTCAAAAGCACCAGCCAAAGACTGATGCCGTCCAATCCTACCCGGTAGGCAATCCCCAAGGTTGGTATCCAATCCACATATTCAGAGAATTGCATCCCGGCCATTTCAGCCCGAAAATTAAAAGCCAGGGGGAGGGAAAAGATGAACTCAACGAATGTCACCCCCAAGGTGATTCCTTTCAGCAGTTTTTCTTTTTCCCGACCTAAAAAAAGGAGCAGAACCACCCCTACTAAAGGGAAGAATATGAGATAACTAAGGATCGGATAATCCATATCCTCTAATACTCCTTACCACAAGAGATAGTAAACAATCAGAAATACAATTCCCACCAACATCCAGACCGCATAGTTTTGTACATAGCCGGTCTGGAGGCGTTTCAGGACCGAACTCAGCCCAACAAACAATCTGGCTGAACCGTTAGCAATGCCGTCCACTACCCCATCGTCAAAAGAGTGCCACAGCCACTCGGAACTTCGCCGGATGGGTTGTACAAAGACAGCATCGTAGATTTCGTCGACATAGTATTTATTGAATATAACTTTGTAAAGTCGCTTAAACTGGTTGGCAACGATTCCGGGGGCCTGAGGATTTTTTAGGTACAGATAATATGCCAACCCTATGCCCAGAAAAGCCACCCCTAAAGAAACTCCCATGAGGCTCCACTCCAGTATCAGCTCGTGGCTTCCATGAGCCACAGTCTCTGATGCATGAGCTATCCCGACGAGCCCTATGTTTGCAGCATGGTGGGGGGTAACCGGTGCACTGCCGGAACTGAAAACCGGCGCC
This sequence comes from Deltaproteobacteria bacterium, assembly GCA_019307165.1. Classification (GTDB taxonomy): domain Bacteria; phylum Desulfobacterota; class DSM-4660; order Desulfatiglandales; family Desulfatiglandaceae; genus JAFDKD01. The sequence goes on from JAFDKD010000851.1 coordinate 1,898, forward strand.
AAAAAGTGATGAAACCAGTCTCCCCCTTTCAACGCCGCCGGAATCCCGATCCAGCCTCCGATAATAGATAAGAAGGCCAGGCATGCGAGGGGAACCGTCATCATCCGCGGTGATTCGTGGACATGTTTCGCCACTTCCTCATCCAGCCGGGGCTTACCGTAAAAGGTCATAAAGACCGCACGGAACATATACAGTGCGGTGAGAAAAGCGGTTATGGCGCCCACCAGCCAGAGGTAAAAATTTTTCTGAAAAGCCCCCCACAAAATTGCGTCTTTACTAAAGAATCCCGCCAGCGGTGCAACTCCCGCGATCGCCAGCGTTGCGATCACAAAGGTGAGATGGGTCCAGGGAAGCTGTTTCCGTAATCCCCCCATCTTTCGTATGTCCAATTCTCCTGACAGCGCATGCATCACGCTTCCTGCGCCAAGAAATAACAATGCCTTAAAAAAGGCATGGGTCATGAGGTGGAAAATGCCGGCCGTAAACGCACCCGCCCCGCAGGCCAAAAGCATGTAGCCCAGCTGGCTTATTGTGGAATAAGCAAGGACGCGCTTGATGTCAAATTGTGTGAGACCGATCGTGGCGGCGAAGAATGCTGTTCCTACTCCCACGATTGCCACCACCCATAAAGAAACCGGCGCCAACACATAAAAGGCGCTGCACCGGGCCACCATATAAACTCCGGCGGTAACCATAGTAGCCGCATGGATCAGAGCACTTACCGGGGTGGGACCCTCCATGGCGTCAGGAAGCCAGGTATAG
>JAFDKD010000852.1 GCA_019307165.1 Deltaproteobacteria bacterium
CGGGTATCCGGACCCATAACGATTTCCCTTCCCCAACCCCTCCCCGGTCCCTCCCGGACACCGGAAGGCGGGCCTCAGTAAAGATCCGGACCCATTGGGGCCGGACGGATAGGCTGAGGTTAAGGCTAAGGTTAAGGAACAAATTGAATTCTTCTTCCTCATTTCTCTCAACCTCAACCTAAACCTCAACCTGGCGAAGCCACGGTCCGCATTTCCGGGACGGCATAGCCGGAAAACCATAATCCGGCCCAGAAGTCCAGGTTTTGCAAATGGAATAAAGGGACCGTTCGGGGATTATTTTCTCTTGACATTTTTGCCGCTGCGAACAATGTTTCAGGATTGTTCGTACATGATTCAGCTGGTTTCCATCCGGAAATGCGCCAGTGCGCCAGTGTTATTTATGGATGGGCGCCGGCCGGTACATAATTGATCGTGAGGTAAAAAAAATCAAGCCATGGCAGTCATCGCTCCGTTTAGAGGTTATACCTATAATTATCACGTTCGCCGGGATTTCGAGCGCCTCGTCGCGCCCCCCTACGATGTCATTTCCAAAGAACAGCAGGCTTCCTTTTACGAGGCCGACCCCCATAATGTCATCCGCCTGATACTCGCAAAGGCAAAAACCGGGGATTCGGATTGGGACAACCGCTATACCAGGGCGGCCGACAGTTTCCGTAGATGGGTGTCCTCGGGCATACTGCTTCGGTCGAACGCGCCCTGCATCTACTTGACATCCCTTGAATATGACACCGAAGGCGGACAGACGCAAACCCGATGGGGAATCATTTCTCTGGTGGGCATCGAGGAAAAGGATTCGGGCGTCGTCCTCCCCCACGAACGCACCTTCTCGGCCCACAAAGACGACCGGCTCAAGTTGATGCGGGCCTGCAACGCCCAGCTGAGCCAGATTTTCGGGCTGTTCCAAGACCGGGACAACCGGCTGTTAAACGACTGCCGGGAGGAGGCAAATTTTCCTCCCCATGTTTCGTTTGCGCTTGCAGACGGCACACGGCACCGCATGTGGTGCCTGGAAAACCCGCGTCTCCTCCGAAACGCGGCGGAATTTATGGCCGACAGCCAGATTCTTATCGCCGACGGGCACCACCGATATGAAACGGCCCTGAACTTCAGGAACATGATGCGGGCGCGATACGGCCGGAAACCGGCCCATCGAGCCTATGAATTCGTGATGATGTACCTCACGAATATGAACGATGAGGGTCTCACGATCCTGCCGTCCCACCGCATGGTCACGCGCGTCCCCGGCTTTCATCTCAAATCCTTTCTGGAGACGCTGGAGAGATGGTTTACCATTATCCGGATACCCGTTCCCGAGCAGGACGTGCCCGACGAATGGTACGCGGCCCTGAAAAAAAACCTGTCGCAGGAGTGGGAAACCACGCGCATCGCCTTTTTCAGGCATGAGGCCCGCAAGTGCTATGTTTTGACCCTGAAACCCGGCATCAGCGACGATATGGGCGCCGACCTGCCCCCTTCCCTCAGGACCCTGGATGTGATCGTGCTGTCCCGCCTCGTCCTTCAGAACGGACTTGGTTTCGACCGATCCGAACTGGACAACGAGGAGATATTTCATTACCAGAGCGACATGAAAACCGCCGTTTCCCAGGCGAGGTCGGGTAAATATCAGATGACCTTTCTTCTCAATTCCACGAAAATAGAACAGGTGCAGGATGTCGCCGGCAACGGCCTGGTTATGCCCCGAAAATCCACCTATTTCTATCCCAAAGTTCTGTCGGGTCTGGTATTCAACGAAATAGATCCCCATGAAATCATCCAGGTTCCCAGCTATTGATCTTCTTCCGGATGAGACCATCGACCTCTTTATGGACGGTCGGCTGAAGGTCATTCAATCGAGGCAGGGATACCGGTTTTCCATCGACGCCGTCCTGCTGTCGCAATTTGTCGCCCTACGGCCCGGCGACATGGTGGTGGATCTGGGTACGGGATGCGGCATCGTCCTGCTGTTGCTGCTTCTGACCAGGCCCCTGGGCCGTGCCGTCGGACTTGAAATTCAGGCGCATCTTGCCTCCCAAGCGAAGAGAAATGCCCGCATCAACGGCTTTGAAGCCAAGATGGATGTCGTCATGGGGGACATCCGAAATCCGCCTCTGACCCGAATGAACGCGGATGTGGTCATCTGCAACCCGCCCTACCGCCGCGTAAACAGCGGACGCATCAATCCCGATTACCGAAAGGCCGTTGCCCGGCATGAAATCCTGGCATCGTCGGACGACATGTTGAAGGCGGCAGGAACGTTGTTGAAA
>JAFDKD010000853.1 GCA_019307165.1 Deltaproteobacteria bacterium
ATCGTGCTGGACACGGACCGCAAGCCCGTCCCGCTATCCCTTGACATTCTGATGAATCATCTAATTGAGAACTCGTGGATTTCCGCCGCAAGGAAAGCAGACAAATATTTTGTAAAGAACAAGAAAAGTTATAGAAAATAAAAAAGAAAATTTTTGAGATTTGTCCCCAATACTCGATAGCCCTATCAAAGTTTTGAATTACCAGAGGGGTGGGACCGTGTGCTCCAACGAGGCGCAGGGTAGATGGGGTGCTGTGCCTGCCAGATCTATTCTGCCATTCCGTCGTGATTTCAATTGGTTAATCTTATGGCACGAAACATGGAATCCGAAGGTGTCAGAACGACATACAACATCTGGTATTCCGGCCCAAATTGACACCTGACCCTATCTCGATTATACTCCACAGCATAAAAAGGCTAGAAACCTACCTTTTCTTTTCAAAATTTACCTGCCTTTAAATCTGGAGGGCAGCTGCTTAATCTCGAAAAAGCATAAGATCATAAATGCTTGTGGATCTTTCTTCCCAGGGTGCTTAATGAATCATGATGCCGGCTCCATGTCGATGGCATTGAGCAAAGATTAATGTCAAAAGCGGGATAAAGGGGGTCAACGATGAAAATCAGCATGAAAACACATCTTTCCATAAGTCTTTTTCTGGTTACGGCCTTTTTCTAAACTTCCGAACTTACTTCCCCATACGCTCGGGCCGACGATCCCAAGACCGGGCCGCGGCCGGGAGAGACGGCGCCTCTCAAGCCGACCCAGCTGTCGCTCTTTCGCGATGATGAGGTGCTTTTTTTGGCCGGTGTGAATTCGGCTTGCCCCTTGCGCGTCGCCACCGTATATCCAAAAGACAGCAGCATGTCCGGAGAGTCCCCATATGACTGGCCGTATCTGGGAGGTGATTGCGTATCCGGGATACCGTCAAAATATGTACCCTACCGTTTGGCCAGAGGGCGCTTCAGCAAGCTGGACTATTCCATCGCCAACTATGAGCAGGTTGTATTCATGTATAAGACGGACGAAGTTTTTAACCTGAATTACAACGCCTACATCGTCAAATATCAACCCGGCAGTTACTCCGTCACAAAGCTCGGAACAATCAATGATCCATACTATATGGAAGCTGCTGTGTTCCTGTTCGACCTGGCGGCCGCAGACATGGATCAGGTGTCCGATGACGACGGTTTTTTAAATGACGAGATCGTCATGGCACGGGTATACCGAAATGGTGAAGACGATGTAACCACACTGTGGATTAGCATATTGGACGGCGGACTCAACGAAATGGTTTTTTTCTACATCCCAGGAGGCATATATCATCGACTGACCGAGGCGATGAGCCTGGCCATTGGCGATTTCAACGGCGACGGGTCTTATGAGCTGGCGGTGGGGTTGAGAATGCAGGATGGCGCCACCCCAATCGTCCAGATAATGCTCTTCGAGGTGGATAACAGCGGTGACGAGATGAAAATCGTGCAAGCCGCCACCAAGGAATACACTCACGGCGCCCGGGATATTTTCGGCGGAAAAGGGATCGAACTCGAAGCCGGCGATTTCAACGGCGACGGGAAGGATGACCTGGTGGTGGCCAACAGCAACGGAGTGATGGCTATTGATGTGGATAAACCCAAAGATACATGGGAGTTTTTCGATAAAGGCGATTTTGCATCCATGCATTTCTCACCGGATTATCCCCCTGCGCTGGTGTCGGGTCTCTTCAAATTCGACCCCGCCGAAGGGTTCAGCATGAATAGGCTCCAGGTCATTAAATGCGGCCTGACATATGAAAAAAAAGCCGTCGATTGCATGATGTACATATATAATGAGGATTTAGGTGCCTATTCCACGCAGGAGGTCATCTCGAGCGAGCCCCTGGGGGGAAAAACCTGGGCTGGTCTGCAGCCGATCGTTACCTCGGGAAATCTTTACGGGCACGGTTTTCCCGACGAAAAAGAGGAAAGAACCGATCCCAAAGATCAGATCATCGTGTCCTATCTAATGACAAACAAATCCGGCAGCTTCTTCTACCCTACATGGCTCGGGATCGACCCGGCCGTCCCCGAGGTGATGTTCCGCTGGCAGGATACGGAGGAATTCGGTGACCTCTGGGGTCCTGTAGCAGCCTTACTCTACGACGCGGACGGCGACTCCTACACCCTCGGTGACCCCGTCCATATGGTATTCAGCAATCATCTCAGCCTGTCGGCCCTCATTCAGGAGCCCCCGAAGCATGTGGACTACCTCCCCGTGGACGCTTCCCTTCCCGATGGGGAGTGGGAC
>JAFDKD010000854.1 GCA_019307165.1 Deltaproteobacteria bacterium
GGCTATTTTTTATATTGATTTGAGAACTCATGGAAAGGACTTTGAAAGATATTATAACCGGGCTGCGGATGCAGGCGTCCGGTTTGTCAAATCAAAGGTCGGCGGTATCACCCACGGTGACAGTTCCGGAAACCTGATCCTGCACTATATCGACGCGGCAGGCCGGAAGATTGAGGAAGAATTTGATATGGTGGTTCTGTCCGTTGGGTTCGGCGCTTCCAAAGAGGCACTGGATCTGGCTCAGAAACTGGACATTCAGCTGGATGAGAATCAACATGCCTTGACCAGCAGCTTTGAACCCGTGAATACATCAAGGCCGGGAATATTTGTCTGCGGCACCTTTGAGGCGCCCAAGGATATCCCCCATTCGGTTATCGAGGCCAGCGCTTCGGCGGCCCAAGTGCAGAGCGCCCTGGCAAAATCCCGTGGATCGCTCATAAAGACCCGAGAGATACCCGAAGAAATCGATGTAAAGGGTGATCCCCCCAGGATCGGCGTTTTCGTCTGTTGCTGCGGGACCAATATCGCCGGATTCCTGGATGTTCCCGGCGTGGTTGATTATGCCAAGACCTTACCGGGCGTTGTGGTTGCGGAAAAGAACCTCTTTAGTTGTTCTCAGGACACGCAGGAAAAGATGACCGAGATCATAAAAGAGCAGAAGCTGAATAGACTGGTGGTCGCAGCCTGCACACCGCGTACCCATGAACCGCTTTTTCAGGAAACCGTGGTGAATGCCAATATCAACAAATACCTGTTTGAAATGGCCAATATCCGCAATCAGTGCTCGTGGGTACACAGTGACGAAAAAGACGCCGCCACGGAAAAGGCAAAAGACCTGGTTCGTATGGCAGTGTCCAGGGTAAGCCTTCTGGAGCCGTTGAACGACCCGGAAATATCCATGAACAATGCCGCAATGGTGATCGGCGGAGGCCTTTCCGGTATTACCGCGTCAAGCAACCTTGCAGAACAGGGTTATCACGTCTATCTCATAGAAAAGACGGCACGCCTGGGCGGAAACGCCTTGCAGATCCATAAGACCTGGCAGGGCGAAGACGTGCAGGAAAAGCTGGCGGCCTTGATCGGATCCGTTGAGTCTGACCCGAACATTGATGTCTTTACGGATACAGAGTTGAAAAAGGTTGATGGATTTGTCGGCAATTTTCTTACCACAATCGAAACAGGCAGCAAGGAACAGGTCCTTGAGCACGGGGTGTCGATCATCGCCACCGGCGCCGAGGAACTCAAGCCGGATCAATATCTTTATGGACAGGACCCCGGCGTCCTCACCGGACTGGAACTGGATCGCAGGTTTATTGACAGGGACCCCTCTATCAAAGGAATCAATTCCGCTGTCTTTATACAGTGTGTCGGCTCCCGTATCGAAGAAAGGCCCTATTGTTCGAAGGTCTGCTGTACCCAGTCCGTCAGAAATGCCATGAAGCTGAAGGAAATCAACCCGGATATGGATGTGGTGATTGTTCACCGGGATATCCGCACATACGGGCTGAGAGAGAATCTCTATCAAGAGGCACGGGCCAAAGGTGTCATTTTTATCCGCTATGATTTCAGCAAGGACTTACATGTAGACAAGGACGGGGATCGTCTCCGCATTCGATTTACCAACTATGCTTTGCAGCGTAAAATGGAGATCCTTCCCGACATGCTGGTTCTGGCCACGCCGGTGATCCCGTTAAAGGAAAATCCCATGGCGTCCATGTTTAAGCTTCAGGTCAATGACGACGGTTTTTTCGTTGAGGCCCATGCCAAACTCAGACCGGTCGAATTCCCTACGGAAGGTATATTCGTGGCAGGACTGGCCCATTATCCCAAACCCATAGACGAAAGTATCGAGCAGGCCAAGGCTGCGGCATCAAAGGCTTCGGCCTTGCTTTCCAAGGAAAAAATAAGGGTTGACGGTGTTGTTTCTCATGTGGACGAAAACTACTGTGTCGGCTGTGGCATGTGCGAAGAGGCCTGTCCGTACAATGCTATCGGTCTGGTGGAACGTGAAGGTGGGGGAAAGGTATCCCGTGTGCAGGCGGCATTGTGCAAGGGTTGTGGCGCCTGTTCTGCTATCTGTCCTACCGGGGCGGCGTCCGTTTTCCACTTTGATGACCGAGAAGTCCTGAGCATGGTGGAGACGGCGTTTGAGTAGATAAAAGTGCCTAAAGTGATCTAAAGTGAACTAAAGTTGAGGAGTGCTCCTGTGGCGCAGCCTTTTTAAGACTCTGAGAGATCACTTATTAAGGAGTTCAGAGATGACAGAAGGATTTGAACCGAAGA
>JAFDKD010000855.1 GCA_019307165.1 Deltaproteobacteria bacterium
CAGGATAAATCCTTTGCCCTTGGCCTTGCACCTTGCGCCATGCGCCCTGTGTTTACATGGACCTTCCGGGTTTTCAGTGGGTAGCAGGGTACAGAAAAGCCTATCAATTGAAACCGGCAACATTCGTGGTCGTGGGCGTAATCGATTTCAATCATCATGGCTATCTGCGGTAGCGATCACATGTCCGAAGCATGGCGGGATTGGAATTCATTATGGTTTGAATCGGCTGTCATCGTTGTCGTTGTCGTTGTCGTAATCGCCGTATGGCGCCCAACTCTCTCTGACGGCGTATTCGAGTGAAACCCGATAGACGCCAAACGGCTCATGACCGAACTGCATGATCTCCTCGATTACGACAACGACAACGAGCACCGCTTCGCTGAGCACTAGCGGTTGTTAATGCAATATTCACCCACTGAAAACCCGAAAGAGACTTTTTTTGGCGCTAATCTGTCCCGGCACGCCTCTTGCTTCTAACAAAGCAAACACATCTGTACAGGCAGTCCAAAACCTTCATCCGCATTTTGACAAACCGTTTCAACGAGAGTTCATCTCGCATCGTTCAACAAAAAGCGTTTTTGTGAAAAAAGGGGAATCATATGATTCCCCCTTTTTTTTGATTGAAATATCGGACAATGGTATAATCTGAATCTTGCAAGATTCAGGTATACGTTGCGCCAAAGGAGTGCGAACCCGATGGTTTCAAATCCGCTCAAAGGATATGTGTGCGCGATGGGCGCCGCAGTGATGTGGGCTTCTTCCGGCACAGCCGGAAAGGCCCTCTTTGCTGTGGGGATGACGCCCTTTGCCCTGGTGCAAATCCGGGTGACCCTGTCCGCCGCACTCCTGGGAATAATGTTTCTCCTGGGCTTCAGGCAATTGTTTCGCATCCGCCGGGCGGACATCGGCTACTTCCTGCTTCTCGGCGGGGTGGCCATGGCCATGGTCCAAATCACCTATTTTTTTGCCATCAGCAAAATCCAGGTGGCTGCGGCCATTTTTCTCCAATACCTCTCTCCCCTGATCGTGACCCTGTTTTCCATCTGCTTTTGGAAGGAACGCCTCACCCCGGCAAAAATGCTGGCACTCGGCCTGTCCATCACGGGCAGCTATCTCGTCGTGGGCGGATACAGCATGCAACTGTTGCGGATGAACGGCCTGGGGATCCTGAGCGGCCTGACGTCCGCTCTTTTTTTCGCCGCCTACACACTGATCGGCGAACGGGGGATGCATCGGTACCCGCCCTGGACGGTTATTTTTTATGCTTTTCTTTTTGCCGCCCTGACATGGCATGTCATTTACCCGCCGTTTCACTATTTAAGGGCCGGTTACGATCTGCGGACATGGATCCCCCTGGTGTACATTTCCGTTGCGGGCACCCTAATCCCCTTCGGCCTCTTTTTCATGGCCGTCAACTATATTCGCTCGACGCGCGCCAGTATTACGGCGACGCTGGAGCCCATCGCCGCAGGGGGCATGGCATATCTATTCCTGGGAGAAACCCTGGGTTGGCTGCAAATGGTCGGCGGGACCATGGTGATCGGCGCCATTGTCCTGCTTCAGATCCAGCGGGAGCACGAACAGCTGGCGCCGCAGCACCTGCGTTCGCAGGCAAAAAGCATTTCTTAGACAGGATAAACCGGATAAACCGGATGAAACATAATATTTTGCCCCTTTCCGGAAGAAAGGGGCAAATATTCATCGCCTGCGGCGAGAAAAATTCGTTGCGTACTCCGAGGTGGGCATACCATATCAACCGGCGGAAATATTACCCCTGCCCCCGCTGGACGGAATTGCCCGCCGGTTCTGAGGCGGATTAATAGTTTTCGATTTCATCCGGAAATCGAAAACACCATCTTGTATATCCTGCTAATCCTGCCTGTCGCGGCGAAGTCCGTCTTAGACGGACGAAGACGGATAAATCCTGTCTAAAAAGATGTTTTCAATCCGCATTAGTCACCTCACGCGAAGCGGGGTCCCGCCCAATACCGGCGGGATCTCCGCTATGTTCCGACAGGCGTCGGCGCAGTCGGTCTGTTCGACGGCGGAATTTCATGAAGTTTCATATGAGGTGTCAGGTGTCCCACCTGCGCTCTAACGAGCTACGGTGGGCAGGCAGGTGTCAGAAAAACAAGGTGTCCCCGGCCAAGAACGGCGGGAACCCAACCTGTCATTCCCGCATGATTTTGGCGGCCGTTCGGCCCTGAGCTCACGGCCGAAGGGGAATCCAGACCTCCGTTTCGCTGGGTCCCCGCCAAATTCATGCGGGGACGACAAGAAGG
>JAFDKD010000159.1 GCA_019307165.1 Deltaproteobacteria bacterium
TTTTTGTTCCCCGGGTTGCGTCGTTCGGATTGCCGTGCCTTACATAAATGGTACCGATTGCTTCCGTAGCGGTCCCCAGACGCAGTTCTCCCGTAGCGCCGTTTCCCCCCAGGAGTTGAAGGACCTCCGGCACGCTGATGAACTGTACGTCTCCTTTAAGAGCGCTTTTCGCCATGGCCCGTTTGTCCCTTCATCCAGTTCATCTGATGTTGAAGGGAAGCCAGCGTCAACTTCACGCAGGCCTTCAGGGTCTCGCCCACCCCCTCGCCCCGGATGGCGCTGGCTTCTATATACGGCACCCGGAGCTGAGAATTCAGGTCTTTCTCCAGCGTCATGACGGGGAGAATGGGTATGCCGTTTCCATCGAGATCTCTTTTGTTGTATTGAAGAACAAGAGGGAGCTTGAAAATACTCTTTTTGTATTCGCTCAGGTTTTGCTGAAGGTCTTTCAGGGATATCAGGTTTTTTTCCCTTCTCGCCGCAAGGGAGTCGGCCACGAAAACAATGCCGTCCACTTCGCGCAAAACCAGCTTTCTGGTGGAACTGTAACGGACCTGGCCGGGCACCGTGTAAAGCTGAACCCGCACATTGCAGTCGGCGATTCGGCCCAGATCTATCGCAAGGAAGTCCAGGAAGAGGGTTTGATCGCCGTCCGCATCTATGGAGACGAGATCGGTCACCAGGTGTTGTCTGAACGCCGAGTGAATCTGATGCACATTGGTCGTCTTACCGGACCTCCCCGGCCCGTAATAGACGATCTTGCACTCAATCTCTCGCTTTTTTAGGTTAAAAAATGCCATTAAATCAGGCTCCCAGCTTAACTTTACAATATAGCATAACAGCCTTATTTAATGAACAAGAAAGTTTAGAGGATAGCCGCCTCCAAGCGGGAAGCGCAGCACTTACCGGCTGCACCTCATGATATCTATGACGGCTGGGCGGGGTCGAGGCCTGATTCGTGATTTGACGTCCCTCGGCGTCCGTTATCCATCGTCAGGGAAGTCGCCTTAGGAAATATCGCTGTCAATATGAATTCCGTTCCGCCCGCTTTTTCATTTTTTCATGGGCCATTACATTGGATAGGCAGATGGAAACTTTAACTGCAAGACGCTCAAGGAGGCTGGTGTCCATGCCGGGAAAGTATCGCGAATCGAACGTATCTCCGAAATTCAGGCTGCCGATGATGTCGCCGTCAAGGGTAATGGGCGCAATGGCCATGGACCGGATGAGATACCCTTCGCTTTGGGGAAGCATCTTGTAGTAAGGCTGGAGGTCTTTATTGACAAGAATAGGGCGTGTATTGCTCCCGACGATGGTCATGAAAGCGTTTTTGTCGATCAAGCTCAGCCTCTGGTTCAACAACTCGGACGACGCGAACTCGAGTATCATTTTGGCATCGTCATTGTCATCGATAAAGGAAACCCATACATAGGGTATGAGAAATTTTTCCTTTATTTCCGAAAGGAGATTTTCAAAAAAGTCCTTGAAGTTGAGGATGGAAAGGATGCTTACTTCCACCTCGAAGAATTTTTTTTCAACCGCCTCATTTTGCTCCAGCGTCTCAAGCAACTCGTCGATTTCATCCATAGTGCGGGCAATATAAAGATAAATGGTTCTTCGAGTCAAACAAAAAGGTTTTTCCCGAAATAGGATCGACGGCGAACCGGTTGTCAGGCCATGTCGTTGTGTGATATGAACACAAGCTAACTCGTGTCCACCCAGAATGGCTCTTTTTCCGATCTGAAATCACATCGAATGTGAAAGAATACCTTAACTTTAGGCACTCTAGACACTCTAGCTCGCTGTAGTCACTTATAGGTTATGGACCCAAAGGCAATCGTCGCTGATGAAAAAACGTTGAAACGGATCGAATCGGTCTGTCGGAGACGCTTTCCGGACGGGAACGACGCAGACGAATGCTATGTCTTCGTCATCGACCGCCTTCAGGCGGACGACTACAGTCGCATTCGCCAATTCAAGGGCAAGAGCAGCATTCAGACCTATCTCTACGCGGTCATCAATGCCCTGGCCGCAGACTACAAACGCAAGAAATACGGACGCAAACGGATACCGAAAGCCGTAGCGCAACTCGGGGAATGGGCGGAGGTCATTTACCGCCTGGTGTGCTGGCGGAAGTATTCATTTGCCGAGGCCTATGATATCGTCCTGGTCGAGGGCCATTTTCAGGGGACTTATGAAAGGTTCCTGGAAAAAACGGACCCCATACGGCAGGCCCCTTGCCCGGAAAACCCCCGTTTCATTGCCGTTGACGATTCGCAGATGCAGGCGTTGTCTCATATGGACGTTCCCCCCTCGAATCCCCTTGAAGAACTGTTGCAAAAGACCGACGGCAAAAGGCGCGCAAAGGCGGCTTCGATCATTCGGGACGCAACGGAAAGGCTCTCCGACGAGGAGCAGCTTCTGGTCAGGTTGGTCTACGGCTCCGATCAGTCCGTACGCGCCGCGGCAAGGGTTATCGGTCTCAAGGCCGGGGCCGCGCGGCGGTTATTGAAACGGGTCCTTTTGAAATACCGGGAGAACCTTCTCGCCGAGGGCATACGGGAGATTTAATTCCATCTGCGAAGCCGGGTCCTATGGGCCCGGATCTTTACGGAAAAAGCGCATGAGGCAAGGTGCGAGAGGCCGGTGCAGATGAAGTAATTGTCCGTCTAAGCCTGACAGAGGAAATCAATGGGACCATGGACCGGAAGAATACTGACGCCCGGGGGCCGGGAGGAAAATGAAGCCCACATAGACCCCGAGGACATCGCCCGCCTGGCGGAGGGGCGCGTGCCCGACGGCGAACGGCGGCGCCTCATCCGGCATCTGAACCGCTGCGCCGCCTGTTACGAGACGCTGAGTGAGACACTGCCCCATGTCCCCCTGGAAGCGTCCGCGCCCTGGTGGAAAAACAGGGCGGTCTATGCCCTGGCCGCTTCCCTGGTGCTGGTGGTCCTGATCGGCGGGAACCTGATGCAGAGATACGGCGGCGATTCCGCCGGCCTCATCGTTGCTTCCCTGACGGTGGACGGTGACCTGCGCCATATTCTCATGGAAAATGACGCCCTTTACTGGCCCGAGGGAGACCGGCTGGACCGCCTGGGCGCCCTGCTTCGCCAACGGGGGATGAAGGTGAAAACCCTTAAAGGGGCGGTGCTGTCCACCGCCTACACGCCGACCAAATCGATGTTCGGTCCGAAAGAGACCTTGAAAGTCCGAATAGAACAGGGCATCGTCTATCTTGAGATCATCGAGGAAGAGCCATAGAATGTTGCTGATGCTTCACCATATACGCCCTGCCTGCCGGCGTCTTGTCCGCCTTTGGCGCCTGTTTCCGGCCTTCGCGCTGATGTGCCCCATGCCCGCTTGCGCGGTCGCGTCATCGTCGCGTCCGGCGGACCGCGCCATCAAGCGGGTGGAGGTGCGGAACGACAACGGGAGCATACGGAAAGTCCCCTTCTATTCAGGGTATTATGCCATGGTGGTGGGATGCGGGGATTATCAGGCGGGCTGGCCGCGACTGCCCAATCCGGTCAAGGACGCGCGCGACGTGGCAGGGGCGCTCCAGGAGATGGGCTGGGAGGTGGACCTGCTGGAAAACCCGAACTGGTCCACGCTGAGAAGCGCGCTATACGGCATCGTTGCCGGGCCGGGTAAAGACGCGGACAAGGGAATTCTGCTCTGGTTTTCCGGGCACGGGCACACGTTGAATGAGGCGGACGGCACGAAATTGGGCTACATCGTGCCGGTGGATGCGCCTGACCCGGACCGGGACGCCATGGGATTCATGCAACGGGCCATCAGTATGCGGGAAATGGAGACCGTTGCCAAAGGCATCAAATCAAAGCACGTTATGATGGTTTTCGATTCATGCTTTTCAGGCGCCATATTTTCCATGAGCCGGGCCAAACCCTCTCCCTATATTGAAGAAAAAACCCTCTGGCCGGTCAGGCAGTTCATTACCGCGGGCACTGAAAACGAGAAGGTCCCGGACCGATCCATGTTCAAGATCTGCTTTCTGCAGGGCCTGCGCGACGGTTTTGCCGATGTGAACAGGGACGGATATGTCACAGGAGAAGAACTGGGGGCGTACCTCCAGGAAATGGTGGTCAATTACACGAACCGGGCACAGAGCCCCCAGTTCGGGAAGATCAACAATCCCAAACTGGACAAGGGCGATTTTGTCTTTGTCAGCCGGATGGATAAATCTCTGACCATCCCGGACGTGAGGCCCCTCCCGGAAAAGCGCGAAGGGACCCTGGTGGTTCGAAGCGAGCCGAACGCGGCCAGGTGGTACCTGGACGGCGATTTTGCCGGAAAGACGAACGATGAGATGGCAAGTGTCACCGAGGGGTGGCATGAGGTCCGTGTGGAAAAGCCCGGGTACCGGACGTGGACCGAACAGGTGCGGATCGTTTCCGGGGAGCGCGCCGTGGTGTCCGTCTGGCTCGAGTCATCACGGGTCGAGCCGGTCCAGGGCGCGGTCTGGAAGGAGCCGGTGACCGGCATGGCGTTCGTGTGGGTGCCGGGCGGTTGCTTTCCCATGGGAAGCCCGGACACGGACCCTGAACGGGATTCCGACGAAGGGCCTGTCCATGAGGTCTGCGTTGACGGCTTTTGGATGGGGCGCTACGAGGTGACCAACCGGCAGTTTCGAATGTTCAGGCCCGAACGTGTCAGCGGCAGTTTCAAGGGCCAATCGCTGGATGACGACCCGCAACCGGCGGTCTCCGTCAACTGGTCGGACGCCGCTTCGTTCGCCCGGTGGCTTGAGGGAAAAAACGGCGGAAAGCGGCGCTTCCGCCTCCCCACGGAGGCTGAGTGGGAATATGCCTGCCGCGCCGGTTCGACCGCCGCCCGATTCTGGGGGGACGCGCCCGAAGAGGCCTGCCGATACGCCAATGTATATGAGCGCCGGTCAGCCGGCATGAATCGTGCTGCCCGGTGGGCCCACGACTGCGTTGACGGGTATACCGGCTCCGCGCCGGTCGGGACCTTTGCCCCGAACGGATTCGGGCTTTATGACATGCTGGGAAATGTGTGGGAATGGTGCAACGACTTTTATGACCCCTTCGCCTATGCCGCTGCGCCCCGCGACAATCCCCGGGGCCCGGCAGGCGGTGCATACCGCGTGGTGCGCGGGGGCGCCTACAACTATGGCCCCAAATACAACCGCTGCGCCTTCCGCTACCGGGTCGAACCCGGCGCCTCTTTCGAGCATATCGGTTTTCGGCTGGTGGCCCTGGATAGCGAGACGCTTGCCGAGAAGTAGGCACAAATATCTGCACTCAGCTGAATGCTGATTGCTCTTGTGTAACTTCGTAGGGTTGCGGGTTGCACGGAGGTTAGGTTTCTCTCGCAAAGAACGCAAAGGTCGCCAAGACAAGGGCATTCGTTGTCGTGCTCGTTGTCGTTGTCGTAGTCGCCGTACGGCGCCCAACTTTCTCGACGGCGTATTCGGGTGAAACCCGTTAGATGTCAAGCTGCTCATGACCGAACTGCATGATCTCCTCGATTACGACAACGACCACGACAACGAGCACCGCTTCGCTGAACACGAGTACGCCAGAAAGCGGCGGGGGATCTTCGATCCGCACCCCCTCTTGCCCTCTTGTCGTCCCCGCACCCCCCCAGTCGTCCCCGCATGAATTTGGCGGGGACCCAGCGAAACGGAGGTCTGGATTCCCCTTCGGCCGTGAGCTCAGGGCCGAACGGCCGCCAAAATCATGCGGGTCGAAGATCCCGCCATCCTTGGGCGGGGACACCTGATTTTCTCGTTTTCATACCGGATCCATTCCATTCGACCTTCCGAATATTGATGGATTGCCAAGTCCGCCGGAAACAATTATATTATCGATCGGATCGGCGCCCAATAGTTACCTTGCCATCTGAAATCAGAGCCGCGCGAGCGACATCACGACACTGAAAAGGAGTCCAACCGTGAAATTAAACACAGTAAAACTGGCCTATTTCTCACCAACCAAAACCACGATGAAAATCCTCGAAGGAATTGCAGAGGGACTGGGGGCGGAAACCGTCCAACACATCGATTTAACTTTGCCGGAGGCGGATGCAACCCGACAAGATGCCATGCAGGACGAACTTGTTCTTTTAGGCGTTCCCGTCTATGAAGGCAGAGTCGCAAAAACGGCCATTCCCAGGTTGCAACGACTCAAAGCCGATAAGACCCCTGCGGTCGTCGTGGTGGTGTACGGCAACAGGGCCTTTGAGGACGCCTTGCTGGAGTTGAGCGACATTGCCTGGGAGCTGGGTTTTTTCCCGGTGGCCGGAGGCGCCTTTATCGGGGAACATGCCTTTGCCAGCGAGACCAGGCCCATGGCCAACGGACGACCTGATACGGAAGATATTGCCAAGGCTAAAGAATTTGGGTCCGGGATACGCGCCAAAGTGGAAGGTATGGCTTCGATTGATGAGGCCTCCCGGATAGATTTGCCCGGAGACACCCCTTATATCGATCGCGACCGAAGCGCCTTGGCCGAAAAAGCCGCAAGGACCTTGGACGAAACATGCACCTTGTGCGGGACCTGTGAGTCGCTCTGCCCTGTGGGGGCTATCACTATCGAAGACGTCGTCAAGACGGACAATCTTGCCTGTATACTATGTAACGCCTGCGTAAAAAGCTGCCCCGAAGGAGCAAGGGTGGTGGACGATCCAACGATTAATAAGATAGTTAACTGGGTGAGCAAAAACTATCAAGCCAGACAGGAGCCGCTCCGCTAAAGCTGAATGCTCTTGTGTAACTTCGTAGGGTTCAAAGGTTCAAGGTTCAGGGTTGCGGGTTGCTTTGCACTCTCCCCTCTTTTTAAAGGACCTTCCGGATTTTCAGTGGGTAGCAGGATACAGATCAACTTCTCAATTGAAACCGGCAACATTCGTCGTCGTGGTCGTAATCGTAATCGATTTCACTCAATTGCAAAGCCAATCACTGTAGGGCGGGATTTTACATCCCGCCTATCAAGCCTGCAGGGACCAATCGATCTGCGGCGGCATATAAAATGCCGCCCTACAACCTAACGATTACGAGCACCGCTTTGCTGAGCACGAGCCGTTGTTGACACAGTATTCATTCTTTTGAAAGGGGCCCTTCCTTCCCGTCTTCTACCTGCAACCTTCTACCTAATCTCCTGAAGCGTTTCCATGTTTCCGCAGCAAAACCGTCCTGCTGTCCGTCTAATACATTTGACATCAAGTTTCAGGACATGGGGGCGTTGCGGCATCAACCGTTATTCATCGGAAGCCTTCCCCCGGTCCCTTGAATCGCATGAGGTAAATGCGAAAGGAGGAAGGTAATGAACAGAAACATGAAACGATCGGCAGCGGAAAAGGCGCTTACCCGGTTTCCGTTGCTTGCAATTCTGGCAATCGGGGTTTTCCTGACAGGACCTGCCGGGATAGGGGACACTCATGTCTACGGCGCCACGTCACAGCCCACCATCCGGCTTTTTCCCACCACGGTGGTCGAAAACATCAAGCAGACCGGGGATACGGCCCGGGCCATGGAAGAGGGCCTGCAGGATGTGGTCCGGGAACTGGAGCAGCAGATGATACTTTATTCCCAGAGCAAGTGCGAGGGATCCGACGGCGACCCGGGCTGCGACGAGATCGTGAGGCAGATGGGCCGGAAATACCTGGACATGCTTAACCGGATGGAGAGTCAGCTTCCCAACATGGAACAGTCGGTTCGAATCACCCGGGACAGCATGGAAAAGCGGATTCGACAAGAACTGGGCCGAAAGATGACGCCGCGGGGTCTTCAACAGATGCTTGACGGAAGCGTGGGGCCGGGCGCCAAAGGCACGGGCAAGATTCGGTCCGGGAAACTGAGCGACAAGTTCCGGCAGTATTACAAGCTGGTGGCCATGGGTTCGCGCACGGGCACCAAGGGTTCTCTGGCCGCGGTGGCGTCGGAAATATACCTGGACTCCCAGGACGTGCTGGACCTCATCACCCTCACCCGGGACGAGATCGGCCGGTCCAAGTTGGTCATCGAATTGAACCAGATCTACGGCCTGGTAACGCCCGAGATGTTCAAGATGGTGGCAGGCGTAAAAGAGGTCATCTTCGGGGAGTCCGGCGATGAAGAGGGCATCCCGGGTCCGCCGCCGGGCAGCATCAGGCAGGCGTACAAGAGTCCCCTCGAAATGTAACCCGTTTCCGGCTGGAAATGGCCCTTTTTCATCCGCCTAAGGCGGATCAACCTGCGGTATAAAGACAAGGCGCAGGGCACAAGGCTCAGGGCGTAGGGCACAAGGCACAAGCATATGTTTAATTGATATTTGGAGGTAGAGAAATGCTATTCACAAAAAGAAAAAACAGCTTTCCGCTGACGCATTGGGGGAAACAGTCGTTCTTTGCGCTTATCATGGTCGCGCTGGCGGCGGGCCTGGTCCTGGGCGGGTGCGCGAAGCGGCCCGTCTACCACCCGGTTTTGGCGCCCACGTGCGGGATGCCCGAAGGGGTGATGCTGGACGAGGCCATTGCCCAGGTCCGGGAAAACCTGGCAAACGAGGCATGCCAACCGCGATTTGATGCTTACTTCATGAAACTTTTGGAAATTGCGTCCGGCGATCCCGACCCTGAGCACAAGCGCCGTTTCAGCGATTTCCTCGTGTGGGCCAACGAGGCGGGTCTCCTGACCAAGTCCCAGGCAAAGGAGAAATACAACCGCTACTTCAACGCCACGTTCATGTCCCTGCCGGACGAGTACAATGTCTGCTCTTCATGTGCCGGCAAAGCCGATATCTTGCGGGCCATGGAAGTAGAGCTTTCACAGAAGGAAACAGGCCTTCTCAAGGCCTGCGCGGACAAGAAGACCTTTTACAGGGCCTACGATCAGTTCAGCGCCCTCAAGCTGGTGCTGGAGGCCACTTGCCTGGCCTGCGACCGGGGCGCCTGATCCGGGGTCGGGCGTAGTCTGTCTGCAGAACTTCCGGGCAACGCGGGTCCGAGTTATCCGGCTATGCCAATGCGGGAATAAGGTTTCAGGTGTCATGGGTGCATCACTTACAGGACCGCAAAGAAATTGAGAATTGAAGATTGAAAATT
>JAFDKD010000856.1 GCA_019307165.1 Deltaproteobacteria bacterium
CATGACCTCTACTCGAATTTGTGCCTGATAATGGCTCCCTTGTCGGCCGACTCAGCCAGTCGCGCGTAAAGCGCCAGGTAACCCTTCTTGAACTTTGGCTCCGGCCTTCGCCACTTGGAAAGGCGATCCCTGATCTCCCCGCTTGAGAGATGCAAGTGCAGGTTTCGCTCGGCGATATCTATAGTGATCACGTCGCCGTCCTCTACGATGGCGATGGGGCCCCCCTCGGCCGCTTCCGGAGAGATGTGGCCGACGAAGCAGCCGTTATTGGTGCCCGAGAAACGACCATCCGTTACAAGGCCCGTCTTCAATGCCAGACCTCGCCCGTAGAGGAGCTTCATGGCTTTGTACATCTCCCTCATACCAGGCCCCCCCTTGGGGCCCTCATAACGAATGACGACCACTTCGCCATCTTGCACCCTGCCATCCAGAATGGCCTGATTGGCGGCCTCCTCGGAATCAAAACACCGGGCCTTGCCCGTGAATCTGTGCATTTCGGGCACGATGGCCGCCGGCTTTGTGATGGCCGTATTGGGTGCCAGATTGCCGCGCAAAATGGCGAGGCCGCCACCTTTACCCCAGGGATTCTGTAAGGTCCTGATGATATTGTTGTCTAGGTTCTCGGCATCGGCGACATTTTCAGCCACCGTTTTGCCGGAAACGGTCAGCGCGTCGCCATGCAAGAGGGGCAAAATCTCCTTCATGACCGCCGGCACACCCCCGGCATGGTGGAAGTCCGGGACATTGGGCGCCGCGGCCGGGTTCATCTTCGCGATGTACGGCGTGCTGCGGCACAGTTCTTCAAAGAGGTCCATGGGGATCTCGCAGTCAGCCTCATAGCCGATGGCCGGGATGTGCAAGGCGACATTGGTCGAGCCTCCTATGGCCGTGTTGAGGCGAATGGCGTTTTCTATTCCTTTTCTGTTGATGATCCGGCGTGCGGTCAGCCCATCTCTAAAAAGCTCCACGATCCGTCGACCGGATTCCTGCGCCGCCCGCAGCCGGTCAGCAGCCGTCGCCGGGATGGTTGCGCTTCTCGGAAGAGACAGACCCATGGCCTCGGCCACACAACACATGCTGTTGGCCGTACCGAGAAAAGAGCACGAACCACAGGTCGGTGTTGCACAGTCTTCCAGTTGCAGGTAAGCTGCCTCATCGATCTTGCCCACCTTTAACATACCTAGTCCCTCGGTAAGGGAGGTGGCATCGGCGGCGCGGCCGTCGAACGCACATCCCCCTTCCATGGGACCGCCTACGACCATGATGGCCGGGATGTCTAGGCGGGCGGCAGCCATCAACATGCCGGGGACGATTTTGTCACACGAACCCAAAAGGACCACGGCATCGAGGCGGTGGGCCTCGATCATCATCTCTATGTCGTTGGCGATCAAGTCACGGGTCGGCAGGATATAGTGCATCCCCTCGTTTCCCTGGGCAATGCCGTCGCAGGCAGCTATGACGCCGAATTCCACGGGTGTGCCGCCGGCTTGCCGGATTCCCTGCTGGACGTAGTCCGAGACTTGATTTAGATTGTAGTGGCCTGGGACGATTCGGTTCCAGGAGTTGGCAATTCCGATCAGCGGCCGTTCCAGGTCGTAATCACTGTAGCCCATGGACTTGTACAGGGCACGGCCCAAGGACCATTCGGGACGCTCAAGGATCTCCTTGCTACGCCAGAGCATGGTCAGTCCTCCTTATGAACGGGTGTTTCTCTTACCCGTACAGACAGGTGCAATTCCATATTCGGAAAGATTCCGGTATTCACCCACGCCCCTTGTCAGCAAAACAGAGTGTTCTTCTAAATGTCTCCGAAGGGTGGGAGCCGTTGGGCTGGGCCGGGGAAGGCCCCAGCCCAGCCTCTTTTCCGGATCGATGCCGATGCTTTTTGGTTTGCGAGGTTTTCCCGCCTTCACTGCCTACGATTGCGACTCACCTACGGCAGCAGCCTCACTAGCCGCGCTTATAGAACCTCGCCGCCCGGTCCTGGGCTGTCGCGGCAGCAGCCTTGGGCGATTTTCCGCGCACGAACACATCAGCGAACATGTCTACCACCACATACTCAGCCGTGGTAGCTGCTGAGGCGGGTCCTTCCGGGCCTGCATAACCATTCCAAAGCGCCCGGGACAAGGTATCCCGGTAAGGGATATGCATGGGGTCAGCCGTCCACATCGGCAATTTCTTGTAAGACTTCAGGCTGGGTGCCACCAAACCCTTCATTCCTTCAATCCATTGCCCATACTGGTCCTTCTCAAACATATAAAGGAGGAAGTTCTTCGCC
>JAFDKD010000857.1 GCA_019307165.1 Deltaproteobacteria bacterium
AGGGGCTTGCCCCTAAAATCTTTTTTGCCGGGGAAAAGGCGCCGGACGGCTATGAGGTCCTGGAGAAACGGGACCTGCAATATCCCCGGAGCCAGGACCTGCTGAAGATGGTCCTGGAGGCATCCGGGGTGCCCCCATCCGCCTGCACGGCCGCCCGTCGCATTGTCGGCAGCACCCGGGACGAGGCTGAACTGGTGCGGGATGTGTGCAAGAAGGCCGGATACAACGCCGTCATCGTTGTCACCTCCCCCACCCACACCCGTCGCGCCGGGGCCATATTTCGGAGGGTCCTGGACGGCACGGGGGTCGAGGTCATGGTGGCGGCGTCGAAATACAGCGAATTTCGGGCGGCGGACTGGTGGAAAACGGAGCGTTTTGTGGAAGCGGTCGTCCTGGAGTACCAGAAGCTTTTCTATGAGATGATCAGGAATTTATGGTGATCACCCTTTCAGATAATTCTTAATGGCCTCCTCCACGTCGGGCGATATGGGAATGCCCCGTTCCCTGAGTCGGGCCTTGTATTTTTCAAATGAACTGATGTGGCGGACGGAAGAAACCAGGATTTCCAGGTAATCCCTGAGCCCCGACTCCACCTTTCTGCGAAACGGCCCTTTTTGGAGAAGCTCGTTTTCAACGCTTTTGATCAGACGTAGATTCACGGGCCTGCATACGGCACGGTAAAAAATGAAACGCTGAACCTGGCCGTCGTCCGCGTCCTCCCGCTCGATGGCCAGCCGGATTCGATCCAGGTCCAGACTGTCGCAGACGTCGATTTCCAGGTCCCGCGCTCGCAGGGCGTCAAAAACCGCAGCCAGGGGCCTCGGCACCCCGCAGGTATCCTCTTCATCCAGGACACAATCCCTGCTTCTCATATACACGACCAGGTCCATGTCCGAGTTCGCCTGGGCCATGCCAAAACTGAGGGAGCCCAGGAGATCGAAGGCGACCTCCATGCCCGCTTTTTTGATGTCGCGATAAACCGACCTGAGTTCGTTCACCAGGTCCCATGTCTCTTTCGTCTCATACCCCAGGAAAAAAGATTTGATTCGCTGTAGATATCGGATCGGTTTGATATGACCGGCTTTCGGCGTCTTTCCGCCGAGTCGGGCGTACCGCCGCTCATCGAGGACGAGCCGTTCTATTCGGGTTTTTTCGGGCGTATAGTCCACGACATCATAGATCCTTTTTTTGTCCAGGTGACGCAGTGTGGCGGCCTGAACCCCGCCGTCGCTTAAAATCAGTTCCATGAAATGTCCGCCGGGTCTGGTCCGGCGGATCTCCGTCGTCCTGCCGAAGTTGGAGGGGTTGAAAAAAAAGGTTCCATGATCCACGATCGCTCCCCACTGGTCGTGATTGTGCCCGGAAAGGACGACCTTGACTCGGGCCTCATCGACGTAGGTCCGTATGCCCGGGCTTCCGGTGCTGCCCTTGCCGGGCACCGTATGCCGGCTGGTGCAGAACCAGTATCTCGGGGCGGGTGCGCCTGAAAAAATCGAGCGCCTCGGACAGGGTCCGGTCGGGCGTCGCTTGCTCCCGAAAGGGGACCTGGAGATGGTCCGGCATGCCGGGGGTGCTGAGGTTGGCCCCGCCATACCCGGCGATCTTCCAGCCCTGCATGTCAATATCGGCAAGATGGAGGTTCCTGTCCTTCAGCGCGGTCCGCGCGAGGTCCATGTCGTAATTGCCCGGCAGGGCATAGACTGCTTTTTCCGGATAATCGAGAAAAATGGCTTCAAGCCTCTCATAGGATTTCATGAGATACGCCTCGGCCTGCCGACAGAGGTCAAGGTAGGCTTTGGCCTGAGAAACGATAAGGCCCTCTTCCGGGCCTTCCACGATTTTTCGGGCAACCCGATCCAGGGTGAGGTCCATCCCGCTCCGGGAACGGTATCCTCCCAGTATCTGTTGAAGCTCCATGAAATGCCAGGCGGTGTCGTATCTGTAAAAGGCCCTGGCCGCCAGATCGCCCGACACCAGGTATAGGTCGGCATCGGTTCGATCCAACACATCCCGGAGCCGGCCGAATGCATGGTGCACGTCGGCCACAAATACCAGTCTCAATGCTTCGATCCTTTCGCGCCTGAGAAAAAGAATTCACCACAGAGAACTCAGAGAACACAGATGATCACGAAGGAAAATATTTAGCTGGATGCAAGATACCAGATTCTGGATATGCGTTGCGCGCTACGGGGTGATTGGGTTTCTCTCGCCAAGGAAGATTGCGGAAAAGGGCCATTTATGGCTGGAAGCTAACGCAGCGAAGCCAGGATCATTTCCTTGACTTTTTTGGCAGGCGCCTTCCCCCGGGTCTTCCGCATAACCTGGCCCACCAGGAAGTCAATGGGCTTGTCTTCCCCCTCGCGAATACGGTCAACGACGGCCGGGTTTTCCCGGATCACCCCGTCGAGGATCTCCCGAAGCGCGTCCGCATCCTGAAGCGCGCCAAGTCCCCGCGCTTTTATCATTTGCTCGGGATCGCCCCCTTTTACTACCAGTTCAGCCAGCAGCTTCCGGGCGATTTCCTCCGTGACTGCGCCCTTGTCCACCAGGTCCAGCAGCGCTGCGAATGTCTCGGGCCTCAAGGCGGCGGCATCGATGGATATGCCCGCATCCTTAAGGGCCTTGAACAGGTCCTTGGTCATCCAGCGGCCCAGCCTGGCGCCGTCGGGGTAATGGGCGAGGCAGGCCTCGAAGAAATCGGATATTTGCCTGTCGCGGGTCAGGATCAAGGCGTCCGGCCTTGAAAGTCCATATTCCCGCACGGCACGGTGCAGCCGCTGATCCGGAAGCTCCGGCATGGTCCCCCGTATCTCTTCGACAAATGTCTCGTCCAGGTCCACTTCGAGAAGGTCGGGGTCTGGAAAATAGCGGTAATCCGGGGCGTCTTCCTTGCCGCGCATGGGCATGGTGGTTTGGGTCGCCTCGTCGAAAAGCCTGGTTTCCTGGGGCATGTCTCCGCCCGATTTCATGATCTCCCACTGCCTTTGGACTTCGTAGTCGATGGCATTGAGGATAAAGCGAAAGGATGCCATGTTCTTGATTTCGGACCGGTTGCAGAAATACTCGGCCCCGGGCGGGCGGATGGACACGTTCACGTCGCAGCGAAACTGCCCCTTTTCCATGCTGCAATCGCTGATATCCACGTACCGGATGATCTGACGCAGCTTTTCCAGGTAGTTTCTGGCCTCCGTGGTGGACCGGATGGGGTTTCTCGTATGATCGGTAACGATCTCCATGAGCGGAACGCTGGAGCGGTTGTAGTCCACCAGGCTGTATTCCGACGCTTCAAAGGAATCGGCGGAGTGAACAAGCTTGCCCGCGTCCTCTTCCAGGTGGACCCTGTTGATCCCGACGGCGTACGGCCGCCCGTCGTCCCCGGTGATCTCCAGAAAACCGTTTTCGCAGAATGGGCGTTCGTACTGGGAAATCTGGTATCCTTTGGGCAGATCGGGGTAAAAGTAATTTTTGCGGGCGAAGCGCGACACCTTGTGGATATGGCAGTTGAGCGCCAGACCGGCCTTTATGGTGTAGGCCACCGCCCGGCGGTTGAGAACCGGCAGTGCACCGGGCTGGCCCGAGCAGACCGGGCAGGTGAGACTGTTGGGCGGCGCATCGTAGGCAACAGGGCAGTCGCAGAAGAGCTTGGTGCGCGTGCGAAGTTCCACGTGCGTTTCGAATCCGATAATGACCTCGAAGTCCAT
>JAFDKD010000858.1 GCA_019307165.1 Deltaproteobacteria bacterium
AAAGGTGGATGGCGACCTGGAAAACCCCACGTATCTCCGCAAGCAGGTGGAACTTACCGGGGAGCCTGAAGATGTGGAGATGCGGGCCAATAAACGGGGGCTGATGGAACGAATTCGAAACCGAAATAACCTGGATTATCCAACATTTCTCAGGGTGAAGGCGGATTGAAGGTCCTTTGAAAGGCGGTTGATGCCGTGCCCGGCGATCTAACTTCCCTGTACAGGGCCCGGACAGCCAGGGAAAAGGGAACGGTTGAGAAAGACTGGGGCGGCCGCTGTTCCGTTGCCCTTGTCTATCCCAACGCCTATCACCTGGGAATGTCCAATCTGGGGTTCCAGGTCGTCTACGGCCTCCTGAACGACCGGCCCGACACGGTTGCAGAGCGCGTCTTCCTGCCCGAAGGTCAGGAAATGTCCCTCCACCTTCGCAGGGGGACGCCTCTGTTTTCCCTGGAATCCCGAAGACCCCTCCGGGATTTCGACCTTATCGCCTTCAGCCTCTCATTCGAGAATGACTATCCGAACATTTTAAAGATACTGGAAATGGGGCGAATACGGCTGCTCGAACGGGAGCGTCGGGAAGCGCCCCCTTTCGTTATGGCTGGAGGCGTAACCACCTTCTTGAACCCGGAGCCCCTGGCCCCGTTTATGGATTTCTTTCTTCTGGGGGAGGCCGAAGCCAATCTGAACGAATTCATGGACCGGTTCACGACGGCGGATTCGGTTTCAGCGGATAAGGAAGAATTTAAGTTATTCCTGGCCCGCAACATATCGTCCCTTTACGTCCCATCTCTCTACCGGGTCCGATACCGCCGGGACGGGACCATCGGATCCTGCCGGCCGTTGAAGGCGGGTGTGCCCGAGAAAGTCCGGTCGGCCGTATCCAGGCCCGGCGAATTCGCGGCAGGTCCCGTGGCCTGCTCCACCCTGACCACGCCCGACACGGAATTCGGGGACCGGGTCCTCATAGAACTGGGGAGGGGCTGTGGCCGCTCCTGCCGCTTCTGCGCCGCCGGCTACGTGTACCGCCCCCCCCGCATTCACGAAGAATCCAGGCTCCTGTCAGCAGTGGGCGCCGCCCTTGAGGGGTGCCCTCAGGTGGGCCTGTTAAGCGCCGCGGTGACGGATATCCCAGGCATTGAACGTATCGCGTCCGCCATCGTTCAACGAGGCAACCGGTTCTCAGTCTCCTCCCTGAGGGCGGATTCTTTGACGGAGGGCCTGCTGGTAAGTTTGCGTGAGGCGGGCCAGAAAACCATTGCCATCGCACCGGAGGCCGGATCCGAAAGGCTCAGGCGCACGATCAACAAGCATCTGAGCCGCGAGCAGATCCATGAGGCGGTGACGCGCATCGCCGATACGGGGGATTTCTCCATCCGTTTGTATTTCCTTGTCGGCCTCCCCACCGAGACCGACGACGATATAGGGGCAATCGTGGATATGCTCAAGTCCATGAAGCACCATATGGTCAAGTCGTCGGCCGGCCGGGGCAGCATCGGTCAAATACGCCTCAGCGTGAACTGCTTTGTGCCGAAGCCCTTTACCCCTTTTCAATGGTTCCCCATGGCGAGCGTTTCTTCGCTGAAGCAGAAGCAGCGGCGTCTGAAAAAAGCCCTGTCCAGGGAAGGGGGCGTGAAAGTCAGTTTCGACCTGCCGAAATGGGCCTACGTTCAGACCCTGCTGGCTATGGGAGATCGTCGGACAGGTGATATGCTCCTCAAGGCGCATCAGCTCGGGGGCAACTGGTGGAAGGCCTTTCCCCATATGGAAATAAACCCGGATTTTTTTGTCCACCGTCCCAGGGGCATTGACGAACGGCTCCCCTGGGACGTCATCGACCACGGCATCGACAAGGCGTACCTGGCCAAGGAGTACAAGCTGGCGTTGAAGGAAAGGGAATCGGAGATATGCCTGGTGGGAGAGTGCACCCGATGCGGGGTATGCGCGGGCATTGAACATTGAGCATTGAACATTGAACATTGAACATTGAGCATTGAAGATTGAACATTGAAGATTGATGGTCCGGCACAGGTGATTGGAAAACACTTGCAGTCTTTCAACGCGACTGAGCCGATCGATCAAATTCCTCCTGTCCTGATTGTCGCGGAATACTTTTCGACGGTCGATTCTGAGATCTGCTAAGCGAGCTGATCCTTCAGTCTCTTTTTCTTATGGGCCTTGATGTCGTCGGCGTCAAAGACGATGTTTCTCCCCACCTTCTTGTGCTTTATGGTCGCTGCCTTAACCCACCTGCGCAGAGTGATCTCCGCAATCTC
>JAFDKD010000160.1 GCA_019307165.1 Deltaproteobacteria bacterium
GGTCATCAACCTTAATCCCGATGACGGTCCCTCTCGGGTGATGATGGCGCGGTGCCTGACCTTTCTGAATGAACCGCCCGCCGATGACTGGGACGGTGTGACGCGTTTTACCAAAAAACGCTAAAGAGGGAGAATTCAATTGAAACGTGAGGAACGCAAAACCCTTAACCGGATGTTTTTTCCCCGCGCGCTTGCCTTTTTCGGCGGCATTTCCAAGCCGGGGTCTTTTGGGCAGCTTACCCTTCTCAGCCAAATCCGTTACGGATACAAAGGCGCGGTTTATCCCATATCCGAAAAAGGCGGCGAAATCGCAGGCATGAAAATCTATACCCATGTCAGTGACATCAAGAGTCCCTTCGACCTGGCGTCCGTTTCCGTCCCTGCTCGGGCCGTACCCGATGTCCTGGAGAAATGCATGACTCACGGTGCGGCGGGCGCACAAGTCCATTCTTCGGGATTTGCCGAAGCCGGGAACCCCGAAGGCATCGCCCTGGAAGCACGGGTATCTGAAATCGCTTCCCGCGGGCTTCGGGTCATAGGCCCCAACTGCTTCGGCATTCACTGCCCTGCGGGGGGAATCACCCTGCTGCCGGGGTACGACTTTTCAACGAATTCCGGGACGGTCGCCATGATCTCGCAGAGCGGCGGCGTGGCAGCCGATTTCTGCTTTGAGGCCGAGCATGTGGGCATTGGGCTGAGCAAAGTCGTCTCTTTCGGCAACGGGTGCGACCTGGATGCCGCGACCCTGATGGATTATCTTATCGATGACCCCGATACGTCCATCATCGCGGCATATCTTGAAGGCGCCCGCCACGGACGCCGTTTTTTTGACATGTTAACGCGAGTGGCTTCAAAAAAACCGGTGGTTATCTGGAAGGGAGGTCTTACCCCTTTGGGAAGTCGGGCCGCTTTTAGCCACACCGGCTCCCTGGGGGGGGAGCGGCAGGCATGGGAAGGGGTCTTCAGGCAAACAGGCGCCATCCCCGTTCAAGGCCTCGATCAGATGATCGATACCCTGGCGGCGCTCGCCTATATCAAAAAGCCTGTCCAACGCATTGCGCTTTTAGGCGGCGGTGGGGCCATCGGCGTGTACGGTTCGGACCTGGCCCACCGGTGGGGCCTCGAAATTCCTCCGTTCAGCCCGGAGACCCGTAAACGGCTCCGGAAGCATTTCCCTACGCCGGGAAACAGCATGAAAAATCCCCTGGACACGGGCACCCCCGTCCTACCCTTGGAAACGGTGGGAGCGCTTGCCTCGGAGATTCTGACGAGCGAGCCCCTCGACGCGCTTATTCTGATTATGCTCCTGCGCCCCTTGGAAGTAGAGATTCGCAGTTTCTTCCGCATGAGCGGAATGGAACCGCCCGTCAGAGGCAAATATCTGAAAGACCTTGCAGTCGTCTTGACTGAGTTGAAACGCCGGACCGGAAAAGACGTGATCATGGTGCTGGACAATCGCGCCCATAAGGTGGGGGAGACCGCCGTGGAAAAGATTTTCAGGGAAACACGCCTGCTGTTTCAGGCGGGAGGGATACCGGTTTATCCCGGCATAGAGCAGGCCCTGGGCGGTATTGGGCGCGCTTTTGGAGCTGAAAGGAAGGTTATCCGCTAAAAACGGGGTCTCTGTGGTGAATCCGAATTTATTTCCACATTCAGGTAAGGCTGTGATCAGGGCGTTTCTTCCGCGACCCGCAGGGCCACCGCATAGTGCCCCTTGAACCTGCCCTCGTATTTTTTGGCGATACCGACGACCTCGGCAGTTTTGATTTCGACCGGCAGCAGGGGGTTAAGGCTGTAAAATTTCAAACTCAATTCGTCGCCCGCCTTCAATTCTTCCAACAGCCGCGAGCCTTCCTTCATAAGAATGGTATACGTCCCGTCGGTTGCGACCTCCTGTATATTGAATTGATGGATCAGGTTGTCGCCTGAGGGAATTTCCACCGAATAAAACGAAAATTCCCCCCCCTGGGCCGATTCGGATACGACCACCGGTTCGGCCCCACCCCTGGACGGCGAAGTGAAGTTGTTTCCCTGTCGCCAGTCAATGCCCTGGTCGAGCAGGTGTTTTTCAATGGCCTGTTTGACGGTTGCCGACACGCTGATAAACTGCCTTTCAGCCAGGTCTTTCAGGGCGGACTTCATTCGCGGATCGACCTTGATGTTCAAAAGTACCTGCATAGGGGATATTTACTAAATTCGCGCTATTTTGTCAACTAAAATAATATCCACAGATGTCTTAATGGATATATTATATTATTAATTGTATACATGGTAATACCTATCGCATACTATTTAAAAGGAAATATTATCATCAAAAATTGCTGCTTTCTGATCCCTCGCGTCGTTTCGGGCATATGCGAAAAGCCTAATCTGCGGATAATTGCCGCTTGAATCCGCCGTATTTTCATATGGGTTTCGGGGGCACTTGACGTCGAAAGCGACAATATCAATCGCAAAATAATTCCGGAAGACTTAAATCTGCTTACCCGGTATGCTATTATGGTATACTGTTTCAATGCCAATCCAACAATCGGGAGAACCCCATGACGCCAAAAGCAGCCCATGAAAATCTTGAGGCGCGGGTCGAACAACTTGAGCGGGAACTCGTTAAATGGAAAAACAAGGCCGGCGAAATGCACCTGGGCAACGCACAACTTGCCCAGGTGATTCAGAGTATCTCCATCCCGACATTTGTCATTGACCATGACCACATGGTCACCCACTTCAACGCCGCCCTTGAGGATTTGACGGGCGTCCCCGCCGATCGACTCATAGGGACCCGAAACCCGTGGCAGGCATTCTATGCCACGGAAAGGCGCGTTATGGCGGACTTTCTTGTGGACAATGTCCCGTCAGAAGAAATCGCCAAGGCATATGAAGGCAAATACAGGGAATCCGCCCTCAGGAAGGGGGAGGTCGAAGGTGAAGACTTCTTCCAAGAACTGGGAGAAGAGGGAAAATGGCTGTTTTTCACCGCCGCTGCCCTGCGGGACGAAACAGGAAACATCACCGGCGCCGTGGAAACCCTGCAGGATATTACCGCCAGAAAAAAGGCTCAGGACGCCCTGCAGGAATCGGAGCGACGCTACCGGACCGTACTGGATTTTTCTCCGTACCCTATGGTGGTCTTCACCTTGAACGGGCATGTATCTTATTTGAATCCGGCTTTTACTGAGACCTTTGGATGGACTTTCAAGGAGCTTAAAGGGAATAAAATACCCTACGTTCCTCCCGGACTGGAACAACAGGTTTCTCAAGGCATAAGTAAGCTTTTTAAAGACAAAGTCATTCCAAGATTCGAAACCAGGCGACTGACCAAGGACGGTGGTGTCCTCGACGTGGTCATGAGGGCGGTCGTTTACTCGGAAACCGGAGAAGAGCCCACCGGGCAGTTGGTTATTCTTAGAGATGTTACCCAGGAAAAGAGAAATGCCCGAAACAACGAGGCCATGCTCCGCATCAGCACGGCCCTGCCGAGAAATCCGGACCTTGAAGAACTGCTCGATTATATCTGCAGCGAGGTCATGCAGCTCCTCAACACCGAGGGATGCATCGTTAACCTGCTGGATGAAGAAAGGCAGGAGTTCTACTTCCTGGGTGCGGCCTACGACGATGCGGCCACGCAGCAACGCGTCAAGTCCATGCGCTTCAGCATGGACCTGCTGAGTCAGTTCGTCGTGATCAAGGGTTTGAAAACCGGGGAACCCATAATCGTCAACGATACATCGAAATTAAAAAAGTCATATCCAGTTAGGGATGAGAAACTCAGGTATAACACGAAAAATTTTCTTCAAGTAACTTTAAAAAGCGGGGATCGATATATCGGGACCCTGTGCCCCATGAACCGAAAGGAGGGGACATTTGACGCCAAGGACGTGGAATTGCTCAACATGGTCGCCGGGACCGTTGTTCTTTCAATTGAAAATGCCAGGTCCACGGAACAACTTAAAGAGGCCTACAGGGAATTGACGAGCCTGGACCGGGCCAAGGACAAGGTGATCAACCATCTTTCTCACGAACTGAAGACACCCGTATCCGTACTCACCGGGGCATTGACGATTCTCTCCAGGAGACTCGCCGCCCTTCCGGAAGACACGTGGAAACCGGCCGTCGAACGGGCGCAGCGCAATGTGGCCAGGATCTCGGATATCCAAGCCACCACGCAGGACATCCTGCTCGAAAGGAATTACAAAACCTATAACTTCCTGTCCATGATCCTGGATCAGTGCAGCGACGAACTTCAAACCCTCGTTGCCGAGGAAGTCGGAGAAGGTCCTCTAGTTCAGCGCATAAGTGAACGCATCGAGCAACTATTCGGCCCTAAGGGTGTTGCGCCAGAAGCAATCGATCTTTGTGATTTTATAAATGACCGACTGGCCCATCTTGCACCACACTTTTCCGCGCGACAGGTGGAGCTGATTACTTATCTGGATGCCACGCCCATTGCTTACATTCCCCACGAAGTACTTCAAAGAGTCATTGACGGCTTGACCAGAAATGCAATTGAAAATACCCCTGACGGGGGGAAAATAGAAATCAGCCTGAAAAGCAAAGGAGAGGGGAGTGAATTGTTGGTTCGCGACTATGGCGCAGGCATCACGGACGAGAATAAGCGGCGCATATTTGAAGGCTTCTTCACGACTCATGAGACCATGCAGTATTCCAGCAAGCGCCCCTTTGACTTCAACGCGGGAGGAAAAGGTATCGATCTGTTAAGTATAAAAATATTTTCGGAACGTTACAACTTCATAACAAGCATGACATCCGTGAGATGTTCGTTCATACCTGAGAGTTCCGACATCTGCCCTGGAGTCATAAGTAATTGTCCTTTTTGCAAGCAAGCGGAAGACTGCTACCGATCGGGAGGCAGCACGTTCTCCGTTTACTTCCCGCCCGGATCAATAGAAGAGCAGGCTGAGGTTGAGAGAAAAAAAGGTTGAGGCTGAGGTTGAGAAAAGTGACAGTTTGAGGCTAAGGTTAAGATTGAGAAGCAGATTAATTTCTTGAGTCTTTCTTGTCTTAACCTCAACCTAAACCTCAACCTGGCGGAGCCTTGCGCAAACCGCTCTCAAACGGCGTGGCGTCCAACTTGAGTGGATAAGGGAAGAAAAACCGATAGAGTTTGAGGTGTTGGAGCCACCGTGCGGAGTCGAACCGCAGACATCCTCATTACGAGTGAGGTGCTCTACCAGCTGAGCTACGGTGGCCCTGAAAGGTCATTGAATATAAAACCTTTTCGGACATGTGTCCACCAAAAATTGCCTTTTGGTGCGCAGGCGTGGTGAGAAATCAGTTCAATGAGGTCTTTGAAATATTTCCGGGAAGGCAATTTATCTTTTGTAAATTCAATAGGTTTACAAATAAGATCTCCAATAAGGAGTATTTCGCCTCTTGTGCCCTGCCTCCTTGGTCTCCCAGGTTGCGGCCCAGTGGCGGCAGGCCCAGGCCGATCCCGGCCGAGAGACAGCAGGAACGCCTCGGATCCTACCGCCCCCGGGGCGTCACCATTCCCTGGGGACACATCGACCTGGTAAAATCCCCATTTCCTGAAACATAGAAATCCGCCATTCCGGCGGACTCCGGTCCTTCAACCTTCAAACCCTCCATAATCCTTGTGTTTTCATGCCAATTATGGTAAACGCCGATTGACTGAATCTGGCAGGTAAAATCCTTTCACCTTCCCTGGAAAAGGCCAGCAAAGCCAAGATTCAAATAAGAGGCGATTCTCAAATGGATGACCATTGGAAATCGAACCCGACCATCCAATCAGCAAAAGCCGTTGGCTGGATGGAAATCCCAAGAGGAGATGATACGCTTATTTTCTATTGCTCAGTCCCAACGCGATCGTTGCCGTACGTCGCCCTGGCCGTCGAGTCGGAGAAAATAATGTACGCTTTGATCTTTGGAACCAAGTTTAAGTGGCGAAGAGGGACAGTTTCCAGTATAGGTCTATCCATAAACCGAGAGGAATTTTAAAGGTGAGATGACATTCACCCACCCCTCTTCATCCCCAGCACATTCGCCTCCACCTGCCCCCCGATCCACCCATCCAGGTCCGTTAAGGGGAAGCTGACGGTGTTGGCGTTCAGCATGGCGGGTCTCCTCCTGTGGTGTTGGGTGGGTGCGTCCGCAAAAAAAAGGCCCCTCCCTGGCCTTGCGCCGGGTGGAGGCCTGCATGTTGCGTGAGAAGCCGCAGGCCGCTTGCCCGCGGTACTCTGTGCGGCCTATGGTCTCAAACGGCCATAGCCCCTATCAAGCGTGAAATGTTCTAATTGCGAGGATGCGGATGCTATAATGCTAATAGTAATGAAAACCGACGAGGTCATATACGCAACCAACGGCTTAGAAGAATCGGTAAACGCCCAGTTTGAGGGGCACGTGTGGAACGGCAGCGGAACACGCGTCCTTCTTAAAAGCCGTTGTCCGGTTTTGCTCTTTTTTCAACCTTATCAGGGGCACCTCAAATCCAGCCAACTTGGCGGGATTTTTGGCGGGATTCTTTCCTCTCGCGGGCCATCGCAGGCCTATCCCGCCAATCTGGCGGGATACTTGGCGAGATTCTAAATCGTAACTCCCAAACCTTATGGCCAAAAAAAAGGACCCGCCATCCCGCCCTCAGCGTCGTGGCAAGGTTGGAGGCCCTTCCACCATTTTTCAATTTCCGTTATTGAATCTTCAATTTCCTCGTCATCTTCCCCCTCACCTTTTTGCGGG